>DATGRU010000271.1:0-15640 GCA_035303295.1 Paenalcaligenes sp. | reverse complement strand
AGGGTGATTGTCGGGCACCAGCAAAACTAATTTATCTTGTCTGAAGCTAAAGGTTTCGATCTGTGCATCGAATGGCAACAGCGTAAAAATACCTAGGTCAGCATTGTTGGCTTCAATTTGCTGCACAATCGCTAAGCTACGTTGTTCGCTAAGCTGAAGTCGAATGCGTGGGTGCTGTTGGCTGAATAAGCCTAAAGGTTCGGGTAAAAATTGCGTAATAGCCGATGTGTTAGCAAGAATATGCACCTGTGCATCTTGCTGCTCGGTATACGAGCGAATGCGGGCTTCCAGTGTGGTGGCGCTGTTTAGTAACGATCGTGCATGATAAAGCAGCTCCAGCCCAGCAGCGGTGGGCTCTACCCCTTTGTTGCTGCGCACTAATAATTTGGTTTGTAGTCGCTCTTCCAGTTCAGCAATGCGTCGGCTGACCGCAGCCGGCACAATATGCTCGCGTTCGGCAGCCTGGCTGATGGTGCCTTCTTCGAGTACTCGTACGAACAGTTTTAGGCTGAATAAATCCAAAGTCATTGGATTATATTACTCGCATTTCTGACCAGAGGTCAGCCATGCTAAAGCAGCGTTCAAAATAAAAGCGCCTCGCGTGTAATGACGCGAGGCGCTTTAGATAGCGGAGGGTGCCGCCTACATCAGCCTACAACGATGGGCAGACTGATGAATTGTTTTATTTCTTACCTGACAACACATAACCAGCGTTCGGTACACGTGTTTCCAGGCCCAAGGTTTTGAGCATTTGGTAGACGGTAGCAACGGCAGCCGATAATACAGGTTTACCGATCAGGTCTTGTGCGCGCTGAATAGCACCTAAGGAAGGCATTTGTACGCAAGCAGACAAGATAACGGCGTCAACACCATCGTGGTTCAGGCGCTGAACGTGATCCAGCAAATTGTCGGAGTTCAGCAGACCCACTTCTAGGTTGTCGGCGACTTCCAAGCTGATGGAGTCTTGTACAGTGATGCCTTCTGCTTCAATGTAGTCGGAAACGCGCTTGGTAAGTGGCTTCATGTACGGGGTGATGATCGACACTTTGTTGAAGTTGAACTCTTTTAAGGTGTCTACCAAAGCACCAGCCGAGCTGAGCACAGGAATTTCAACGCCATTTTCTTGAACGGTGGTCTGTAGGCGATTCTGAGATGCGCGGTGGTAGCCGTCACCTTGAGCCATAATTGCTACCAAACATGCGTAAGCCATTACGTCGCAACGGGCATCGCTTAGCTCTACTGCGCAGCGGTCGCTGGCAATATCCATGGCTTTTAGCTCTTCAGGGGTAACGTTCATCATGCGCATGCGTGATGAGTGGAAAGTGAAGCGCTCTTCCGGAAACTCAGCAGCACGCGACAACAGCATTGCTGGGATTTCTGTTTCCATGGTGGTGTTGGAGCTGGGAACAATTTGACCGATACGATAAGTTTTCATAATGTCTCGTAGCCTCTGTTTAAACAATGAATGCACTTATTTTAGAAGCGTCGAGATAATCTGCATAACAGTCATCGGTCACAGTGCCATCACCAAACGTGATGCCAGTTTGTTAAGACTCTATGGGGGTGGTGTCGCTGGATTCCACCCGATTCCCACCAAGGCTTTTAGCACGGTATAAAGCCTTGTCTGCAGTAGATAGCGCATCATCAAAGCTTTGCTGTGTGGTGTTCCAGCGGGACACGCCAATGGAAATGGTAATGGCCTGCCCGATAGGCGATAAGGTGTTAGCAATATCGGCACGTAGGCGCTCGGCAATTTGCTCGCCCACTGCTAAGCTGGTGTTGGGCAGCATCAGTAAAAACTCTTCGCCACCAATACGGCAGACCTCATCACTTTGACGCGACAGGTCTTGTAAGCGTTGTGCCACGAATACCAACACGTTATCGCCCATTTGATGGCCGAAGCGGTCATTTACGAGCTTAAAGTTGTCAATATCGCAGGTAATGAGTGTAAAGGGGCGTTCTTGAGCCATCCATGCCGCTGCCGTTTTTTGCATACTGCGGCGATTGCGTAAGCCAGTAAGGGGGTCGGTAAGGCGCTCTTGGTTAAAGACGTCCAGCTTTTCGTTAAGCAGCCTTAAGCCGATTAGCATGCCTTTTTTAATCTCAGCGGCTTCAAAGTACCACGACTGAATTCCATTAATCCGATGTGTGATGTCAGGGCTATCCCATTGTGGCGCTGTTTTGGCGAGTAAGTGCAAGGGCGCAGTGATAAGCCTGCTTAAGTACCACAGCGCAAGAATGAGTAAAGCCAAGAAGGGCAGTGCCGATAACAGGGCTTTGCGTTGCAGGTTTTTAAGCTCGGTTAGGGCAACTTCAGTAGGCCGTTGAGCAATAATTTTCCATTCGGTTTGCTCAATGGTGGCATATCCGACCAGCATGGACTCGCCTGAAGTAGTGAGTAACTGCTGCGCGCCTGTCGTGCCTAGCGATAATTCAACTTCTGGGCTCTCGCTATCCAAGAACTCGCCAATACGATCGCGATCGTGGTGGTAAATAATGCGTTGGCTTTGATCAATGACGAAAACTTCAGAACCGTTTAAGTAAAAATGCTCCCCCAGTAAGGCATTCAAACTGTTTTCTGCTTTTAAATAAATCGACCCGCCTATAAAGCCTTGGTATTTGCTGTTGTCGTCGAATAAGGGGTGCGATACAAAAAACAGCAGACGCCCGGTGTCGCTGACATACGGTTCAGAGACCAAGGGGCTTTTAAAGAGTAGAGCTTGGCGTGCTCCCTCGCTGTAGATAAGTTCCCCAGTTAGGCCCAGATTAGCAGGCGAGGTGGCCATTGCTAAGGCATTGTGGTTGGTGACGATTACCGAGTTGAAACTGAGGTTTTGTTCGCGTAAACGCTGTGCTTCTGTGTGCAGCGCCACGGGGTCAGACAGGTTTTCCTCAATTAGCGAAGCACTGTAGGCCACTTGGTGCTGAAGGTTACGCAGAAAGTGTGACGTACTTTGGGCTAATTTCTGTGCATAAACTTGGTTGCTGTCGAGGTTTTGCTGCACTAACAAGTCGCGCTCAGCCTGATAACTACCATGCATGGTATGGCTTAACGTTAATAACGAGGTGCCTAATGTTAAAACTAGAATCAGGCTGCGCAGGTCGAGTTTAAACAATGAAACAATAACCGTTTAGGATGCGTAGTTAAGGGTCAGCCCGCAGTTTGATCTCATCTATAATGAACAGAACAAAAGGGCTAAATAACGTTACGTTGTGATGCAAGTATCGTTGGTATCTTAACCCTTGTTCCAAGCTAGGCGTGTATATCGGTCGGGCTAAAGGCAGCGTAATGGCTAGATAGTGGTTTTTTTTAGCAAAGGCGATGCCCCCGAGTGTTTCAAAAAACCGGAGAGTGGAATGAGTAACCTAAATAGTTTTGGTGCCCGTGCAAACTTGCAGGTGGGCGATGATGTCTATCAAATTTATCGTTTAGATGCTCTGAAGGGGCCCGAGTTTGATGTACACACCCTGCCTTACGGATTAAAAATTCTACTCGAAAACTTGTTGCGCACGGAAAACGGCGTTGATGTTGTTGCCGATGACATTAAAGCGCTGGCTTCCTGGGATCCGCAGCAACACCCTAATCGTGAAATTGCATTTAGTCCGGCACGGGTTGTGCTCCAAGACTTTACCGGCGTACCCGCCGTGGTCGACTTAGCTGCTATGCGCGAGGCGATGTCAGCCTTGGGTGGCAACCCCGCTAAAATTAACCCGTTGGTACCTGTCGAGTTGGTAATCGACCACTCCGTTATTGTTGACGACTTTGCACATAACCAATCGTTTATGCGCAACGTTGAAATCGAGTACCAACGTAATATCGAACGCTACGAGTTTTTGCGCTGGGGCCAAGAAGCCTTCGATAATTTCAAAGTTGTGCCTCCCGGTACGGGGATCGTGCACCAAGTTAACTTAGAGCACTTGTCGCGTGTTGTGTTCACCAATGATGGCGACGGGGTCACAGAGGCTTATCCTGATACCTGTGTGGGTACCGACTCGCATACTCCTATGGTCAACGGCTTGGGTGTGGTGGCGTGGGGTGTAGGGGGTATTGAAGCCGAAGCCGCCATGCTTGGCCAGCCCATTTCCATGTTGATTCCGCGGGTGGTGGGCTTTAAGTTGTCGGGTTCCTTAGCCGATGGCGTAACCGCTACAGATTTGGTCTTAACCATTACTGAAATGCTGCGCAAACACGGCGTGGTTGGTAAGTTCGTTGAGTTTTATGGGCCTGGCATTAGTGCAGTGCCGCTGGCAAACCGCGCCACCATTGGTAATATGAGCCCTGAGTACGGTTCAACGGTGTCGATGTTCCCCATCGATCAGGTTACGCTGGATTACATGACATTAACCGGCCGCAGCGCCGAGCAAATTGCCTTGGTCGAGCGCTATGCCAAAGAACAAGGTTTATGGCACGACCCAGACCACGAGCCACGCTACTCCGAGCGTTTAGAGCTTGATTTGTCCACCGTCGTGCCTTCAATTGCCGGACCGAAGCGCCCACAAGACCGTATCGCCTTAACGTCAGCACAGTCAGCTTTCCAAACTGAGTTGGCGGCTTACTTGAAAACACAAAACGAAGCGGATTACGACGAAGCGCTAAAAGAATCTTTCCCTGCATCGGATGTACCGTCAACCGAAGTTCCGTCGCACCCTGATCGTCACGTGAATGTGCAATTGCCCACCGGCGAGCACTTCAGCATTAGTGATGGTGCGGTCGTTATTGCCGCCATCACTTCATGTACCAACACCTCTAACCCCAGTGTGATGATCGCTGCGGGTTTAGTCGCGAAAAAAGCGCACGAGCTGGGGGTAACACGTAAGCCATGGGTTAAAACCAGTTTGGCTCCAGGCTCGCGTGTGGTCACCGACTACTACGAACGCTCTGGCTTAACAAAATACTTGGATGCTTTGGGCTTTAACCTAGTGGGCTACGGATGCACCACGTGTATTGGTAACTCGGGCCCGCTTATTCCCGAGGTTAGTACCGCCATTGCCGAGCAGAATTTGTCTGTGGCTTCGGTTTTATCGGGTAACCGTAACTTCGAGGGACGCATTCACCCAGAAGTGAAAATGAATTACCTGATGTCTCCGCCGTTAGTGGTGGCTTATGCCATTGCCGGTACCATGGACCTTAACCTTAGCACCGATGTGCTGACTCATACCGCTGATGGTAAGCCTGTATATCTAAAGGATATCTGGCCTAGTACTGAGGAAATCCAAGACATTGTGGATGCGTCGATTGCAGCTGAAATGTATCAGCAAGGTTATGCAGACGTGTTCGCTGGCGACGAGCGCTGGCGTAATCTGCCTACGCCCAATAGTAAACACTTTGAGTGGGTACCTGAGTCGACGTACGTGCGTAATCCTCCCTACTTTGAAGGAATGCAGCGTGAGCCTTCGCCGGTAAGCGATATTCATGGCGCTCGTGTCTTAGCCAAGCTGGGCGATTCTGTCACTACTGACCACATTAGTCCGGCTGGCACCATTGTGGCCATGACCCCCGCAGCCATGTATTTAGCTGATCATGGTGTGCGTCCCACCGACTTTAACTCGTACGGTTCGCGTCGCGGTAACCACGAAGTCATGATTCGCGGCACCTTTGCGAACGTGCGGCTACGTAACCAATTGGCCCCGGGTACCGAGGGTGGTTACACCCGAGACTTTACTGCGCCCGATGCGCCGGTTGCCACCATTTACGATGCGTCCCGTAATTACATCGCGACCAATACGCCTCTCGTTATATTGGCAGGTAAGGAATACGGTTCAGGGTCCTCCCGTGACTGGGCGGCGAAAGGTACGCTGTTGTTGGGCGTGAAGGCCGTTATTGCTGAATCATTCGAGCGTATTCACCGTTCAAACCTGCTGGGAATGGGGGTATTGCCCTTGCAGTTCCCCGAAGGCGAAAACGCGCAGTCGCTGGGCATATTAGGCGATGAGGCCTTCAATATTGAGGGTATTACTGTGCTAAATGAGGGCAGCATTCCGGCAACTGTTCGCGTTACCGCTGGCGATATCAGTTTTGATGCCATTGTACGTATTGACACACCCTCTGAGGCTGAGTACTACCGTCACGGCGGTATTATGCAGTACGTATTGCGCGGTTTGCTCTAAGTAGTACGTTATTGCTGCGCCTATGTGTGTGGCAATTCGAGTAGAAAAAGCTGGATTGCCCTGCGCCGGTAATCCAGCTTTGCTGATTTTGTTACCGCTAGTACAGCATTAACAACAAGTCGGAAAAGTAGTTGGGGTTGCTGTTTTGATAAACGGCGGAACATAAAAACAGGTATGCTACGCGATAACTATTTCATGGTCTTGGTAGGGTTATGGTTATAAGCCGACCAAATCCAAACAGCTAGGTCCCACTCAATGGGGCTTTTAGCCGCACCGTTTTTTCTGTTTACGATCTGCAAAGTATTAGTATGAGCCCAGCTCATAAGGAGTTTCAAGATGAGTGTGCACAGTGATGTAAAGCGACGCACCATACCTGAACTGATGGCGTTTAAAGGCAAGCAAAAAATTGTTGCCCTAACCGCTTATGTGGCACCCATTGCTCGTCAGCTCGACCCCTACATGGATATTATTCTGGTGGGTGACTCCACGGCGATGGTGGGTTATGCCATGGATGACACATTAAGCATCACCGTCGAGCAAATGGCTGCTCACGCTAAAGCGGTCGTGCGTTCTACCGCGCAATCGTGCGTGGTGGTGGATATGCCTTTTGGTTCTTTTCAAGAGTCACCTCAGGTCGCCTTCAAGAATGCGGCCTATATGTTATCCAGTAGCGGAGCCTCTGCGGTCAAAATCGAGGGGGGCGAAGCCCTAGCTGACACCACTCGTTTCTTAGTAGACCGAGGTGTGCCCGTGCTGGCGCATGTAGGGTTGATGCCGCAGTATGTGAATACCATGGGTGGTTTTAAAGCTCAGGGCATGAACGAAGCAGCTGCCGAACGTATTTATCAAGATGCCTTGGCCCAACAAGCCGCCGGAGCATTTGGCGTGGTGCTTGAAGGTATTGCTGAGCCCTTGGCGCGGCGTATCACCCAAGCCTTAGACATTCCTACCATTGGCATTGGGGCCTCGCCCGAGTGTGATGGGCAGGTTTTAGTGACGGAAGACATTATGGGCTTAGGCGAAGGGCGTATTCCTAAATTCGCTAAACCCTTTGCAGACGTGGGGGCGGTGATGCGTGAGGCGGCTGCTGAATACGCCAGCTCGGTACGCGACGGTACTTTTCCTACGCTTGATCAGTGTTTTGGGGTGAAACGTTAGTCGGTTGTGCTGAAGCAAAATCCTTACGATCAGTGTAGGGCCGATCAGCAAGGTTGCAGGGCTTTGGCACGGTAATTGTAGATTTCGCGAAGTAGGTAGAAATGGAAATTCGTCAGCTTGAAGCATTCGCAGCGGTATTAACCGCAGGTAGTGTAACGGCCGCTGGCCGCTTGCTGGATCGGTCCCAGCCTGTGGTAAGTCGTCAAATACAAGAGCTTGAGCAGTCCTTGGGTTTTACGTTGTTTCTACGTACGCGACCGCAAGTCACCTTAACCGACAAAGGGCGCCAGTTTTACGACGAAGTACGGCCCATTTTAGCGGGGCTAGAGCAACTGGATACGCGGGTGCGTGAAATCGCCCGCGGCAGTTGCCGGCCCTTAAAAGTGGCTACTACTCAGTCACTAGGTATCGGTGTGGTGCCGCAAGTTATTCAATTACTTGAACAGCACCAGCCTGTGTTCCAGCAGAAGTTGTACATTGACACGATGCAAGCCGATCAAGTGGTGCGTCAGGTGTCCGAAGGCTTAGTCGATGTAGGCGTCACCAGCCTACCCGTTGATCTGGGTAATTGCGAGTTGCATTGGTCGGGTCAGGCTCCTTGTGTGTTGGCCTTACCCAGTGGGCATCCTTTAGCTAATCAAGAGCTGATCGATTTAAGTGATATCGACGACCACACGGTGGTGTCGGTTTTTACGCGTTATCGCTTACGCCATCGTTTGGCGACAGCGTTGGTGCGCGCCCATAAATCACCTGACACCGTACGTCAAATTGAAACTTCATCGTCGATGAATGTATTAGGGATGGTGGCGGCGGGCTTAGGTGTGGGCGTGGTAGACCCCTATACGATTAGTGGGTTTTTACCTGCTGGGGTGGTGGTAAGAAACATTAAGCACCAAATTCCGTCGATGATCGGCGTCATTACGCATGCTGAAAAGGTCTTGCACCCCGAAGCTCCCCGATTAATTGAGGCGTTACGTCAATATGCGGTTGAGCGGGTAGAACGGTTTACCATCGGTGATGACACCGGGTTGCCGCTAACCGAAGCGGTTGATGCAACGTCTGATCTCTCTTTAGATTAAATCAAACTTATATTTTTACTATGTCTAAATCCGAAAGCTTAGCCTCCGGTAAAGATTTTATCGATACGATGGCTGGTATTAGTGATGCGCACGATTTGTTTGCGGTACGCCATGCACGAAAAAAAGTAGTGGATGCGACCCAAGCCAGCCAGCAGTTATTTTTTAGTGAGACGGTAGACGGCCTTAGCGTAGCTGAGCGTTATATCGTCGCGTGGTACACCAGCTTGTTAAGCAAGGCGCCTTCGTTGGCGGGAGAGTACCGTCGTCAGTTGCATCAGCACGCGGTTAGCGATGATGTATTGATGGCCGTGGAGTTCGATCGAGTGGCCGATGTAAGCGACACACGAATGCGCGCCATTTTGACGTTCACACGTATTTTAGTATTAGACCCTAAAGCGGGTGATCAACAAGCCTTACTAAACTTAAAAGCAGCGGGTCTCAGCACGCCGGCGGTGGTGTTTTTAGCGCAATTAATTGGTTATTTAAGTTATCAGCTTCGATTGGTGGCTGGCTTACAAGCCATGAAAGCCTTGGAGGAAGCGAAATGAGTCAAGCACCTATACGAATTAACGGCTTTACCAACGAAGTGCTCGACTGGAAAGCCTGGCTAGACATTGTCGATCTTGAACAGGCAACGCCGAAGCAAATTGAAGTGCTGGAAATGAGCCACCCACAGGCGAAGCAGCAAGACTACTACCGTTTTCTAGTGCACCAGCCCGAGGTTTTGCTACAGCGTTCGGAAGCCTATAACGCCATTATGTACGCGCCGGGTGGACTGGCTCGTGCCGATCGCGAGCTAGGTGCTATGGTGGTGTCGGTGATTAACGGCTGCCCGTATTGTGTGTCAGTCCATGCGCAACGTTTCGAGCAGCTCGCTAAGCGTACCGATAGCGTAGAGCAGGTCTTTACCGAGCCACGTACAGCTGGAGTTAACGATCGCGAGAAAGCGATTAGTCATTTCGCCACCAAAGTAACGGAAAGTCCCGAAAGTTTGGGCCCAGCTGATATTCAGGCTTTAAAAGATCAGGGTTTAAGCGAAGCGGAAATCTTAGATTTGCTGCACACCACCTCGATTTTTGCGTGGGCTAACCGTCTGATGCTGAATTTGGGTCATGCCGAGGCTAAAGCCTAAACTCAATGGGCAGAATGTGGGCGGGCGTAGGCCCGCCCGATTATAGGGGAGGGCGATGCAAGAATGGTTTCAGGCCCCTGTTACGCTGGTGCTACTGGGGGCTGTTGTGGGCGGGCTATTCAGCGCTTTATTCATGCGCATGGCCAGTTCACGCCTACGGCAAAGCGCTTTACGTAGGGAACTCGAGCACCAGCACTTAAGCGTCGATTATCAGACGCAAAACCAGCAGCTTACGCAGGCACAGCAGCAGGTGGCCAGCCTTGAAAAACAATTGGCCAGCTTGCAGGGCCACGTGGATGCGCAAGCCGATCGTTTAGATGAAGCTCGCGAACGCGTCGATCGCTTAGAGCAACAATGGCGTCAGGCACAGGCTGAAGCGGTACAGCTGGAAAAACAACTGGTGGAACTGCGTGTGGTCCACCAAGAAAAACTTAATGCCTCAGCACAGCTCATGCAAGCGTTCGAGCAAGCGCAGCAGCGTATGCAAACTGAATTTCAGAACGTGGCGAACCAAATTCTGGAAGAAAAAGGGCGAAGTTTTCAACACCATAGTGAACAGTCCTTAGATGCTTTACTGCGCCCGTTCCGTGAGCAAATAAGCAGTTTTCAACAGCGTGTTAACCACGTCCACGATGAGTCCGTTAAAGGGCAGGCTAATTTAGGTGCCGAGCTGCGTCGCGTACTGGATATCGGCCTAAAAATGAGTGCCGAAGCACAAAACCTAACATCGGCGTTAAAGGGCGATAAAAAACTAAGTGGAATATGGGGCGAGCTCCAGCTTGAACAAACTTTGTCGCTAGCCGGTTTGGTAAAAGGCGAGCATTTCTTAACCCAAGCCGCCTTCAAAACCGACGATCATCAAACTCGTTACCCCGACTTTATCGTTAAGCTACCCGACGCGAAGCATATTGTGATCGATAGCAAAACCTCGCTGGTGGACTATGAAAAAGCCGTCAGTGCCGCGTCAGAGGGTGATCGTCTACAGCACCTGAATGCGCACGTTAAAGCCATACGTCGTCACATTGATGACCTTGCTGGCAAACGTTACGATCAGCTACCCGGGATGAGAAGCCCCGATTTTGTGTTTATGTTCGTGCCCATCGAGGCGGCCTATGTTGAGGCCTTAAAGCATCAGCCTGACCTGTTTGAGTACGGCGTAAAGCGCAACGTGATGCTGGTGTCACATACCTCATTACTGCCCATTCTGCGTACCGTGGCGAATTTGTGGATGATTGCGCGCAGTAACGAGCAGGCGCACGAGCTAGGTTTACGGGCAGCCGAGTTGCATGATCAGGTTGTGGTGGTGGCCGAACGCTTACGTCGTATGGGTGATTTGCTACGGCAAATGAATGCGCAATTTGGTGCAAGCGTAACGGCCGTGGCAGGCCAGCAAGGGTTGTACGGCAAGATCAAGCGCTTTAAAACCTTATCAGCTAAAGCTACGCGCGATGTTCCCGAGCTAGAGGCTGTTGAGGACGATACTGATTTCGATCTTCAACGGCTCGATACCTTGTTAAATGAGGCTTCTGCAGCGCCATCACAGGTAGTACGACACGATAACTAGTGTGTTTTCAGGGTGGTGTTTTTAGCGTAGGGACGTAGTCTGTATGTAGGCACTCCATTCCGGTATGGATAACGCGGGTGCAAACAAATGGCCTTGTAAGGCCGAACAGCCGTACTGGTCTAAAAACAAAGCCTGACTTTCAGTTTCTACTCCCTCTGCAACCGTATGCAAACGCAGTTGCTGACCCATGTCCAAAATTGTGCGCACAATCATGGCGCTATCTCGGTCCACATGAATATCTCTAACCAGACTTTGGTCGATTTTGAGTTCGTATAAGGGCAAACGTTTCAAGGAGGCCAGATTCGAATAGCCTGTACCAAAATCATCAATAGCAAAGCGTACACCCAGTTTGGCGATGGCTTTAACCAGCTTTACGGATTGGGGATTGTCTTCCAGCAATATGCCCTCGGTAATTTCAAAAATGAGGCGCTCGGAAGGCACGGGGTATTGCCCCAGAATGTTCTCTACCTGCTCAAAGAAGTCTGGTTGTTTAAACTGCGCGGGGCTGATATTAACGGACACCGTAAATTGCTGTTCGGGATAGCGTAGTAATAGTTGGCAGGCTTGGCTGATGGTCCAGTTGCCAAGCTTGCTGATTAACTGGCTTTCTTCAGCCACACTAATGAAGCGATCGGGCAGAATCAGGCCCTGCGCGGGGTGCGTCCAGCGAGTTAGCAACTCAACCCCAATAACCTCCCGCTGTTGGTTTAATTGGGGCTGCAAGTGGGGTTGCAGTTGATCCGAGCCAATCGCAGCGTCTAAGTCCTGACGTAGGTCCAGCCGTTCGGCCACGTCGGCTTTCATTTTTTCATGGAAAAAGGCAATCTGATTACGGCCTGCGTCTTTAGAGCGATACATGGCGGTATCCGCTTCGCTAAGCACATCTTCCACATTGGTGGTGTGGGCATCAATAAACGACACCCCAATCGAGACGCTGGTTAGGTAAGCCTGAGAATTAATTAGGAAAGGCTGCTCAAGCGCTTTGCGAACGCGCTCGCTAATCATATGCGTCGTTTGTTTGGCTTGATCAAGGTCTTCGTGCAGTCGCGTTAGCAAAATAGCGAATTCATCACCGCCTACACGCGACACGGTATCGTGTTGTCTCATTAACTGGCTAAGGCGTGTGGCCACGCGTTTTAAGACCATGTCGCCCATGCTATGGCCTCGTGCATCATTAATTTGCTTGAAGTTATCCAAATCAATTAACAATACCGCACCAATCGACTTCTGACGTTGCGCCGTTTGCAGCATGTTTTTAAGACGGCTTAACAGCAGGCGACGGTTTGGCAGTTCGGTTAACGGATCAAAGTACGCCAGTTGGTAATTAGCTTCTCGCGTGGCTTTATATACCGTGATATCGGTAGAAATGCCACATAAAACACCATCCTGTGCTTCTTCTTTTTGTAAGGGGAATTTAATCGAGTAAAACGTATTGGGGGCTTTACGCTCGTTAAGGTGGTAGTTTTCTTCGATGGCGACGCGCTCCCCCCGATTGACGACTTGCAGGTCGTTTTCCTGTAGTAATGCGGCGGCCTCGGGGTCGACACCGATTTCAGCATCGGTTTTACCAATAACTTCGTCTGGGTCCAGACTAAAAAACTCGCACATTTTTTGGTTGGCGTACAAATAGCGCAAGTTTTGATCTTTGATATAGATGTGGGCGTCGATATTATCCAGAATCACGTTCAGTTTATTGCGGGAACGCGTCAAACGTTGGCGCAGCCTTGTCACCTGTTTGTGCAGACGAACAATAATAAACAGGCTGCACAGCACCAGTAGGGTAAAAAGTAAGCTAAGGCTCCAAAGCATAATAGGGCCGGAAATAGTCGGCTTTATAAGGCATTAAATTGAATATCTAACAGCATAATTACCACCTTTTCCTTAGCTGCTACCCATTCGTACAGTGAACAGAATGTAAGCATATAGTACGTGCATTAAGGCTTCGCTGCATAAATATACACAAATGTTTTAGGCTTCCCCGGCATTCTGTTACTTTTGCTCAGCGAATCTATCTAGATGTGTATGCTAGGATGCCGAAGTAGCTTCACGTTGCGGGTGTTTTAGCGTTGGTTTGCAGGTGGGCTAGTATAGAGGCGCATCAACAGTTAGTATCGCACGGCGTCTGCAAAGGCGTGATGATGGTTTACATGAATACATTAAGTTAGAGGGACGCATGCTTCAGACCAACACCGATATCGAGACCTTGGAAGTGGTCGTCACCGGCAAGGTGCAAGGCGTCGGTTTTCGGGCGGCCACAGTACGTCACGCGCATTTATACAAGGTAAATGGCTGGGTGCGCAATGCGCCAGATGGCTCAGTAGAGGCCTTGTTGCAAGGGCCGGTAGACCACATCGATCAGTTGTTGTCATGGCTGCATAAGGGGCCTGATCGTGCTCGGGTAGACCATGTGGAAACGCGGCGCTCGTACGACGATAAGCGTTATTCGTATTTTCAGTTACGCTAAATAAAAAAATCGTTATGCCGTAAAAAATCAGGGTGAATTAGTGCAAAACCCCATAGTGCTGGGCGAACGCCTCGCTAATAATGGAGCCTGATTGTGCAATATTCACATGAAGTAATGTTAAAAACCGTTAGGTAACAGGGTTTATGCTAAGGTTTTGACGCGCTACTTGATGCACTATAACCAAAACGTAGTGTTGAAAATTTTTTCAGATAGTAATCTGCGATCACGAGGGGAAAACCCCAAAGGAGAAAAAGATGCGTAAGTTGTTTAACAAATCTCTGCCCGGGAAAGGTGCAGCGTTGACGGCAGGTGCAGCGTTATGCGCTATGTTGGCCGCTCCGCTCCCTGCTGCAGCCCAGCAACAATTTGTGAGCATCGGAACAGGGGGGGTTACTGGCGTTTATTACGCTGCGGGGGGTGCCATTTGTCGTTTGGTCAATAAAGACCGCGCCGATCACGGCGTGCGCTGCTCGGTGGAGTCCACAGGAGGTTCGGTCTTTAACGTTAATACCATTAAGGCTGGCGAGCTGGATCTAGGCGTGGTGCAGTCTGACGTGGCTTATAACGCCTACCACGGTCATGGTCAGTTCAGTGACGCGGGTGAGTTTAAGAAACTGCGCTCGGTGTTTTCCTTGCACCCAGAGCCGTTCACCGTTGTGACACGTAAAGAAGCCAACATTAGCGAATTTAACGACCTAAAAGGTAAGCGTTTTAACGTGGGTAATCCAGGTTCCGGTACACGTGCTTCCATGGAGCAACTGCTGGCAAAAATGGGTACCGACCTAAGCTTTTTCTCGTTGGCATCCGAGTTGCGTCCTGACGAACACGGTCAAGCTCTCTGTGACGGCAAAATCGATGGTTTCTTCTACGGCGTAGGTCACCCCTCCGCTAACATTCAAGATCCAACCACTACATGTGGTGCACAGCTGGTGCCACTTACTGGCGAAGCCCCAAGTGCTTTGGTAGACGAGTTCCCTTACTACGCTAACGTCACGATTCCAGGTGGCCTGTATCCGAACAATCCGAACGATATAGATACCTATGGTGTGTTAGCCACTTTTGTTACATCTGAAGATGTAGACGATAAACTGGTTTACGAGGTCGTAAAAGCTGTTTTCAATAATTTTGAAGACTTTAAGCGCTTACACCCAGCCTTTAACCTGTTGGAAAAAGAAAGCATGGTTTCTGACGGTTTGACCGCACCGCTGCATCCTGGTGCAGAGAAGTTCTTTAAAGAGCAAGGTTTGCTGTAACGCAAGTTTCCGTAGCCCTGTGGCATTTGCTAAAGGGTATGGGGTGATGTATAACGCCCGCTCTTAAGTAATTTGTAGTTGCAACGGGCTACCCCACAAGGGTAGCCCTCTTATTTGAGGGCCTAATAGGCTAAAAGTATGACAAAAGCACAGGAACACGCAGCCAGTATGGGTACCGACCCGAAAACAGCTGAACACCTTGAAAAAATGGTGGAGGAGATCGACCGTGGGGGTCGCAGCGTCGCAGGTGTGTTGGGCGCCATCATTTTTGTGGGTGCCTTGATCTGGGCCTTATTTCAATTGTGGTACGCCTCACCGCTGCCTTTTAAATTGAATGTAGGTATCTTTAATGACACCGAAGCCCGTGCCTTGCACTTGGCCTTTGCTTTATTTTTAGCTTATTTGGCTTTCCCCGCCACCAAAAAATCACGTCGTGACACCATACCAATCCAAGATTGGGTTCTAGCCATTGTGGCGGCTTTTTGTGGTGGTTATTTATTTTGGTTTTATAACGAATTGGCACTTAGGCCCGGTATTCCCACCACACTAGATATTGTGGTGGCCAGTGTGGGCTTGCTCTTATTGCTCGAAGCTACTCGTCGAGCGCTGGGCGCTCCCATGGCGGTGCTGGGTGCGATTTTTATCACCTATGTATTTCTAGGCCCGATGTTGCCCGATGCGCTGGCACACCGTGGTGCATCGCTTGAACGATTGGTCTCTCACATGTGGCTCACTACCGAAGGGGTTTTTGGTGTAGCGCTTGGGGTATCGGTTTCTTATATTTTTATTTTCGTGTTGCTGGGCTCGTTGTTGGATCGCTGCGGTGCCGGTAACTACATGATGCAGGTCTCTTTTGCGTTGTTAGGGCACCTTCGTGGTGGA
>DATGRU010000270.1:0-15266 GCA_035303295.1 Paenalcaligenes sp. | reverse complement strand
CGAGCCGTGCTACATTCACCCTTGCGCAATTAGGTGCATTGTTACTGCTAGCCAAATGACGTCAACCTGCCACAAGGTTAACACCATCTTGGTATCGGGAAACACAAGGCTGTGAACCCATCATCGCCTGAAATCGTGCTGCCCCCGCAACGGTACTCATACACAGTATGCAAGCCCGACACCGAGCCTTCTTGCCACCTGGCTTATCCATAACGTTTTCTACGTTTGGATAAATATGTATGAATAGTGTGCGGGGACGCGCACTTTACAGGGTTAATCATGTCCTTTTTTTCTTTACGGCACACAGTGGTCGCGCTGACCTGTGGCCTGTCTTTTTCTGTTTCTGCACAAAACACATCGGTTAAGCAATTAGATAACATCGTTGTCACCGCAAGCCGTACCGCACAATTACAAAGCGAGGTTATTGGTGATGTAAGCGTAATCGACTCTGCCCAAATTGAGCGGGCTGGTCAAAGCAGCATAGCCGACTTACTTTCGCGCCAGCATGGCATTCAAATAGCCGACTACGGTGGTCCACAAACCGCCACCAGCGTGTTTATGCGCGGCACCAACAGCACGCACACCTTAGTTTTGCTGGACGGGGTCCGCATTAATAGCGCTGTTCAAGGCTCCATTAACTTTAATGCCATCGACCCGTCACAAATCGAGCGTATTGAGATCGTACGCGGGGCAGGAAGCAGCCTGTATGGCGCCGAGGCGATTGGTGGTGTTATTAATATCATCACGAAAAAAGGCAATCCGGATCAACCGCCCGCCTTATGGGCAAACCTAGGCTTAGGTAGTCACGACACCTTTAAAAGCAGCGCCGGCATAAGCGGTGCAGCTAACGGCTTTAACTACGGCCTAAGTGGGTCATTTGCTGACAGTGATGGTTTTGATGCAACCAACCCACGCGCCGGTTACAGCGCCAACAGTGATACCGATGGTTATCACAGCCACAGCTTGAACGCGAATCTGGGTTACGCCTTTAATACCAAGCACCGCATCGATGCCCAGCTATTTAGTGGTTTCATGAATGGCGATTACGATGAGGGTGGCTCACCTTGGTTGCGTGATTACGCCGTCACCCGCCAGCAAGCGTTGCACCTGCGCAGTACCCATCAATTGCACGCCAACTGGAAAAGCACCCTAAGCGCGTCAGAAACCCGTGAATCGGTAGAGTCCCACACGCCTAATGGTTTCGACCAGTATGCCTATTACCAAAGCAAACTGCGCACCTATGCATGGCAAAACGATTTCCAGTTAAGCCCACAGCAATCGCTAAGCCTACTACTGGAACACGCTAAAGAAAACATTGTGAACAGCGTCAGTTTGCCGGTTACGCGTCGTAGCACCAACTCTGCTGCATTAATTTACCGCTTCCAAAACGAGCACCATAATCTACAAGCCAGTGTGCGGCACGACCATCAGTCAGAGCACGTCAAACGCACTACTGGTGGGCTGGGTTACGATTTTGCACTGAGCCCGTCGTGGAGCATTGGTGCCTCAGCCAGCACCGGCTTTAAAGTGCCCAACTTTACCGAGTTGTACCACCCACTTTGGGGGGGCAATCCAGAGTTGAAGCCTGAAACGTCTACCAATATTGAGGCCCGCACCGCTTATCATTACGATCAGGGACACATCCAATTAAGTGTCTACCAAAACCGCATTAAAAATATGATTGCCTCGGACGCCAACTGGCGCATGGCTAACATTAATCGGGTCGGCATCAAGGGGCTCAGCCTAAGTGCCCAGCATCAGTTTGAAAACCTACAATTGTGGGGCAGCATAGATTTGACCAACCCACGCAACCGTGAATCAGGTGAGCGCTTACAGCGCCGCGCTGCCCAACACTATAAATTGGGGGCTAACTACCGCTATCAGCAGGCTTTATTCGGTGCTGAATACGCATGGACTTCAAAACGTAGTGATTTTGACAACCTTAGTTACGGCACCACAAATAATGGCAGTTATCATTTGCTGAACCTAACGGCCGAATACCCGCTTAGCTCTAGTCTGACCGCGCAGCTACGCTGGAACAACGTTTTTAATAAGCAATTTGAACTGGCTAACGGCTACAACACCCCCGGCTCGACGGTGTTTATTAACTTAGCGTGGCGCCTGTAAGGTAGAGAGCCACGTGTGCTAGCGCATACGCCAACACAGGCACAGCGCTTATCATGCATCGGTGCAACCCTGTCATTCACAGCAAGTTTGCACCGATGCCTCCGCTGCTCATCGTTATGAAACATCGTCTTTTCATCGTTTTACGTTGCTGGTGGATACTGCTTGGCCTAAGCAGTGCGGCTGTTGCGCAGTCACCCGCTTCTGCCCCCAGCCCTAGCTATAACCGAGTGGTTAGTCTGGCGCCACACATCACTGAGCTGATTTACGCAGCAGGTGGCGGCGAACACCTAATCGCCACGGTAGAGGCCAGCGACTTCCCGCCCGACGCAAAGCGCTTACCGCGAGTCGGCACCGGCATCACACTGGATAATGAGCACTTACTTAGACTGAATCCCGATTTAATTGTTGCGTGGCAAGCCTCACAAGCTGGGATCATGCTTTCGCCGAGCTTAAAAAGCCTCGATATCGCCCAGACCTATTCAGCCCCGCAACGCTTAATGGATATTCCTGATGAAATTGAGCGTTTTGGTCGGCTTTTAGGAACCGAAACCAGCGCCGTCACCACTGCAACGCAACTACGTCGCCGCATTCAAGAATTGGCCGCTCGCTATCAGCATGCCGCGCCCATACGGGTATTTATTGAGGTCGACACCACTCCCCTCTACACCATCGGTCAGGACCCCATTATTAATGACATGCTTGCCGTGTGTGGCGTTGAGAACCTATACGGTCATAGCCGTGTGGGGGCTCCGCAGGTGAATATTGAAGAGTTGCTGAATCGAAACCCTGATTTTGTGTTGCTTAGCCAAACCGCGCCGAGCTTGCTTCAAGAACGCTTGCACTACTGGCAGAAGCTGCGCCTACCTGCTGCACTAAGAGGCCATCTGTACCCCATCGACCCCGACATTCTTTACCGTCCGGGACCACGCTTAATCGACGCAGCCCATTACATTTGTCAGCTTGCCGATAAGCTGCGTTAAAGCACCAAATTCCCCTATACTGATCGTTAGACAGCGTTTAAGGCCTCCTGCCATACAGCAACCACGGCCGTTCGCTGTACGACTAGCCAAAACATGCAACCAATGGCTAAATAGATTATCCTTTACAGGTTTTTCGTATATTTACCGCGCGCATCGTTTACGTATGCCGCCTCTTGCCGCACTGCGCACATCATGAGCTCTCAAACACCGTCAGATCCATTTGTTATTGCTGGTAGAACCTATCAATCGCGCTTACTCGTGGGCACAGGTAAGTACAAAGATTTCGAAGAAACCCAAAAAGCCATTGAAGCAAGTGGGACCGAAATCGTTACTGTTGCCATTCGCCGCACCAATATCGGGCAAGATCCTAACGAACCCAGCCTACTCGATTATGTTCCTCCTTCGCGTTACACCTTGCTGCCTAATACAGCAGGCTGTTTTACGGCAGAAGACGCCGTGCGCACCTTGCGCTTAGCACGCGAACTACTCGACGGTCATAATCTGGTGAAGCTGGAAGTGCTGGGTAGTAACCAGAACCTGTTTCCCAATATGCCCGAAACGCTGAAGGCAGCCAAAACCTTGGTGGACGAAGGGTTTGATGTCATGGTGTATTGCGCCGACGACCCCATTCAATGCAAGATGCTTGAAGATATCGGTTGTGTTGCCATCATGCCCTTGGCCTCGCTTATTGGCTCGGGCATGGGCATTATCAACCCATGGAACCTACGTTTAATTATCGATCAAACACAGGTTCCTGTTTTGGTGGATGCTGGTGTAGGTACCGCTTCCGATGCAGCGATTGCCATGGAATTAGGTTGCGATGGGGTACTAATGAATACAGCCATTGCCGGTGCTAACGACCCCATCCGTATGGCAACCGCCATGAAACAAGGCGTGCAAGCCGGTCGCAATGCCTATTTAGCAGGCCGCGTACCGCGCAAATATTACGATGCCGACCCTAGCTCCCCCACTGAAGGCCTTATCCACTCTCGTTCTTAAGTAACACCATGATCCCAAGTACCGTGACCATTGCCGGCGTTGACCCCTCCGGTGGCGCCGGTGTTCTGGCTGATGTAAAAGCCATGAGCGCACTCGGTGCCTACGCGAACGCCGTCATCGCTGCCCTAACTGCTCAAAACACCCAAGGTTTAACTGGAATCTCTCCCGTTGACCCCGAGTTCATTACCTTGCAAATTGACACCCTCTTCGAGGACGTCCGTATTGATGCCGTAAAAATTGGCATGCTAGGCCAACAGCCTGTGATACGCGCTGTCAGCGACAGCATGGCTCGTTGGAAACCGCGATACTTAGTGTTGGATCCCGTCATGGTCGCTAAAAGCGGCGATCACTTGCTGGAAAAAAGTGCTACCCACGAGCTGCGGGAATCGCTCATTCCTCAAGCCACCATGATCACTCCCAACCTACCTGAAGCCGCGGTACTAATTGAGCAACGCAGCGCCGAAACGGTCAAAGAGATGTATGGCGCAGCAGAAAAGTTGCATCGCCTATTCGATCACAGTGACGAGCGCTGGGTGTTTTTAAAAGGCGGACACCTACCGGGCAAAGACTGCACCGATTTGCTGTATAACGGCGATCAAATGGTGGAAATGCCCGCCTTGCGTATTGATACGGCAAACACGCATGGCACTGGTTGCACCTTATCTGCTGCCTTAGCGGCTCTGTTGCCGCAATCTCCCGATACGATCAGTGCCGCTAAAGCCGCCAAACAGTATTTGTATAAAGCCATTGCCCGAGCCCACGAGCTGCATATCGGCAAAGGCCATGGCCCGGTGCACCACTTCCATCAGTGGTGGCAGCCCGAAAGCCAAATCCGTAACAGCGATTCAAACTAAACACCATGACCCGTACGCTTAACCAGCACGCGGTATCCCCCGCCGATACCGCGTCATCCCTTACTGGCATTATTGTGGCCATGCGTGAAGAGTTGGAAATTGTTTTACAGCAATTACGCGATACCACGGTTATTGAAAAAGCCAGTATGCAGTTTCATGTGGGGTATTTTGCCGATAAACCCGTTGTTGCTGTGATTTGCGGGGTAGGTAAGGTGAACGCAGCCGCCTGTGCACAGTTGTTGATCTCAGAATTTCACATTCAACAGTTAATTAATATCGGTATCGCTGGCGGTATTGGCGAGCACATTAAACCGGGCGATGTGGTCATTGCCGACAGTTTGGTGCAACACGATATGGACGTGACTGCTTTAGGTTTGCCACCAGGGCAAATTTTTAGGTTAAACACCTTCGACTTCAAAAGTGATCCGCTGCTATTGCGTTTAGCTCAAGAGGCCTCAGTGCATATTAACGATCACAACTGCCATACTGGCCGTATCGTCAGCGGTGACCAATTCATCGCCTGTCCCGATAAAAATCGTTGGCTACAACACGAGTTCTCGGCCTTGGCCTGTGAAATGGAAAGTGCCAGCATTGCGCAGGTGTGTTATTTAAATCAACTGCCTTTTGTCTGCATCCGTTCAATCTCAGACAATGCCAATACCGGGGCGAATATGGATTTTGAACAATTTATGCCCATTGCAGTCAAAAACACCAGTACATTGCTGCACCATATGATTCCATCCTGCTAAACTTCCGGTTGCCATGAAATGTGGCGTATGCGGATACTTTTAGAAGCACCTGCGGCTATCCTGACCTATAATCGACAAACTGGAAAATCGAAAAGCCTTAGTTTTTTGGAAGTTATGAACATTCACGCACTGTCAGAACTCGAACGCGCTCGCTATTACATGGTCGAGCAACAAATCCGCCCTTGGCACTTGTACGATGAAAATGTGTTGCAAGCACTCTTCAACGTGAAGCGTGAGCGTTTTGTTCCGCCTTCCATGGAAGGCATGGCCTTCTCTGACACCGAATTGCCACTGATCATTAATTCGGTTGATACCAATGAAACCATGCTTTCACCCGTTATCGAAGCGCGCCTTACTCAAGAGCTGCAGCTGAAACCAACTGACGGCGTGCTGGAAATTGGCACGGGCTCTGGTTATCAGGCGGCTTTAATTGCTAGCTTATGTCAGTTTGTCACGTCCGTTGAAGTCAACAGCACATTAACGGCTTTTGCTAAAGACAATCTGCAACGCAACAACGTAACGAACGTCACGGTTGAAACGGGTGATGCTCACGAAGGCTGGGGTAGTACCGAATACGATGCCATTTTGCTTACAGGTTCGGTACCTGCAGTACCCGATGCCCTGAAGTACCAATTAGCCGTAGGGGGTCGTTTGGTGGCCGTAGTTGGGCAACTTCCCGTTATGACCGCCATGCGCATTACCCGCACTAGCGCTGCTAGTTTCGAAACTGAGCCTTTGTTCGACACCGTCATTAAGCCGCTGCACGGTACTGCAGTTTCCCACTTTAAGTTTTAAATATGGCATTAGCGTCTCGCCACCTACGTAATTGGCTAACGACGCTAGCGCTTGGGCTAGCGAGCCCAATCAGCATAGCCGCCGACTTGCTTGATATTTGGGAACTGGCGGTACAGCGCGATCCAATTTATGCTGCCGCCCGTTCTGCAACAACCGCTGATAGCGAATGGGTTAACCAAGCCCGAGCACAACTTCTGCCTTCGCTAAGTGCTACCGCTGCACTCAGTAATCAAACACAGCGTCAGGCCAGCAACTTATCGCACCACAGCAACAACAATATCAGTCAGTGGTCGGTGGTGTTACGCCAACCGCTTATCGATCTCAGCGCTTATCAGCTATATGAACGCTCACAGCATCAGGCTGGCATGGCGATTATTGCTGAAGAACAAGCACGTCAAAATCTGATGCTGCGCGTGGCTGAAGCCTATTTTGACGTACTTGCAGAAGAAGACAACCTGCGTTCGCTACAAGCACAACGCCAAGCCATTGAACACCAGCTACAAGCTGCCCAGCATGCCTTTGAACTCGGTGGCACCACCATTACCGATGCCCATGAAGCACAGGCTCGCCTCGACTTACTGCAGGCTAATATTGTGCTGGCAGAAAACGCGCTAGAAGTACAACAACAACGTATTCAGCGACTGATTGCTCAACCGGCACCCGATTTAAACCCCTTACAGCAAACTCAACTGCCTGCACCCGAGCCTGCCAATATCAATGCGTGGACCACACAAGCTTCCATAAGCAATTTAGAGGTTTTACGTTCTGATTTAGCAGTAGAAGCCACGCGCGCGCTACTGAAGGCCAATAAGCGCGAGCACAGCCCTACTCTTTCCATTCAGGCTCGCTCAGGCAGTGCCAGCAACGTCGGTATTTACGGGCCGAACAGCTCTCCCCGTGCTCTGGATAATAGTATTGGGCTGGAACTGGAAATTCCCTTGTACTCGGGTGGTGAAATTTCATCGCGGGTGCGTGAACAAAGCTCACGCCTGCAGCAACACCAGTACGAACGGGAAAATGCACGGCGCAATGCTATTGAGGCCACCCAACGCTACTTTAGCGGAGTACTATCCGGCTTGTCGCAAATTCAAGCCTTGGCCGCTGCGGAACGATCCAGTCAGGCGGCATTAGAAGCCAACACCCTTGCTTATGAAGTGGGTGTACGCATTAATATTGATGTGTTGAATGCCCAGCAACAGCTGTATGAAACCCAGCGCGCGCTGTCTAAAGCGCGCTACGACACCTTGCTGAACAGCTTGCGATTAAAAGAAGCCGCTGGCAACCTAAGCGAAGAAGATCTAATCGCGTTGAACCAGTTGCTTAGCGCACAAGCGCAACCGTCACCATTAACCGAATCAACCGAATAGGCTAATCGCTAAGAAACCTTAACAACGCAGGGCTTTTGGCTTTTACTGACGAATTTTTCGTACTAAAGCCGTGGTTGAGCGTTCAAAAGCGAAGGGAATCGCTACTGCATCCCCGCCCCAACTACGTACCAAGGCGGTTTCGGGCAGGCTTTCCATGTCGTAATCGCCACCCTTAACAATTAAGTCGGGCTTTAAGGCTGCAATGGTTGCCTCGGGGGTGTGCTCGTTAAAGCTCGTTACCGCCGTCGTGCTGGCCAATGCAGCCAACAAGGCTGCCCGATCCTCTGTGGTGTTTAACGGCCTGTCATCGCCCTTGCCTAAACCGCGCACCGATTGATCCGTGTTCACGGCCACAATTAGGCTAGCCCCCAGCTTCGCGGCATCAGCCAAATAACTAACGTGGCCTCGATGCAAAATGTCGAACACGCCGTTGGTGAACACCAATGGACGGGGGATATCCCCCCGCTCCACCGCTGCCACTAAGTCAGGCAGGCTATAAAGTTTTTTTTCAAAGTCAGGCCGCATATGCCTTAAGCAACAATCAGTTGTTTATTCAATTCACGGCGGTAGCGGTTCAGGTCTTGTGGTGACTTAAACTCTTCGCCCATCAACAAAGACATGTTGTGCAAAATACGGCTGGATACTTTGCCTTCCCACTCTTTATCAAAGCGAATTTGAGTATCCAACCAGTGCTCTAACCAGCCCGGTGAAGGCAGTTTAGATTGCACGGTATCTTCCGGGTACATTTGCTTGTTCACGTGCAAGTTAGTGGGGTGCAAGGCTTGAGCCGTACGGTGGGCCGAGGCCATTAACACACCAATTTTGGCAAACGACGCACGTGCTTCCAAGCTGACCGACTCGTTAACCTGACGCAATGCACGACGCATATAACGCAAGTACGCACCGGCGTGACGGGCTTCATCTTGCGCCACAATTTTGTAAATAGCCTGAATAACAGGTTCAGTGTGCCATTCGGCAGCACGACGGTACCAGTGATTCAAGCGAATCTCGCCGCAGAAGTGCAGCATCAAAGTTTCCATGGCTGGAGCGGGGTCGAACTCGAAGCGCACGTTGTGCAGCTCTTCTTCGGTAGGCACCAATTCTGGGCGGAAACGACGCAGGTATTCAATCAGTACCAGCGAGTGCTTTTGCTCTTCGAAGAACCAAACAGACATAAAGGCGCAGAAGTCACTGTCATCGCGGTTATCGCGCAGGAACATCTCGGTTGCCGGTAAGGCCGCCCATTCGGTGATGGCATTCATTTTGATGGTATAGGCTTGCTCATCGCTTAATTTAGAACCATCAAAATCGTCCCATGGAATGTCGTGCGACATATTCCAACGAACCGCTTCCATGGATTTAAACAACTCGGGGTATAACATTTAATCATCCTTAAGGATAAGTCGACAGTTAAGCGAGGCTATCGAGCAACTATCGCTAAGGTTCAAAAGCTGCGTCACAAGCCGATATGCATTGCTAGGCGCACGTCACTGCTAAGCAGGCTCCGCACGGGGGTTACCCCTGCATAATAGAACCTTTAGTTATCAAAATTATGTCAGTCTACGGTTAGGCTGACCTGTATTTGTATTGGCTGCATTACGACCGCACAATTGCCCAAATAGCAACAGCAATCGCCACGGCGAGTACAGCACAAATAGTCTGGAGCAAACGGTTGTTTTGCTCTTGAGCCTTACGCAATTGCGCTAACTCAGTTACTACTACACTGGTGCGGTCAGGACGGCTAAGGTTCTCATAAACCAAACGTGGTAGCTGAGGCATCACTTGTGCCCACTGTCCCGCTTCAAGACGCATACGTTGGGCAAAACCGGCTGGGCCTACCCGCTGATACATCCACTTTTCAAGGTACGGTTTCGCGGTATCCCATAAATCGAGATCGGGATCTAAGTCGCGCCCCATACCTTCAACGTTTAACAAGGTTTTCTGCAACAACACCAACTGCGGCTGAATTTCGACATTAAAGCGTCTGGAGGTTTGGAATAACCGCAACAGCACCTGCCCTAAGGAAATTTGCGATAAGGGCCTATCGAAATACGGCTCACATACAGCTCGCACAGCCCCTTCCAGCTCTTCCTCGCGCGTGGTGGCAGGAACCCACCCTGACTCGATATGCAACTGAGCCACCCGCCGGTAATCGCGTTGGAAAAAGGCCAGAAAATTCTGTGCCAAATAATTTTTATCGAACTCGGATAGCGAGCCCACAATGCCAAAATCTAAAGCAATATAGCGCCCGAAGCTGTCCGGCGCATCCGATACTCGGATATTTCCAGGGTGCATATCCGCATGAAAAAAGCCATCGGAAAACACCTGCGTAAAAAAGATTTCCACCCCTTTACGCGCCATCTCTTTAAGATCAATTCCGGCATCACGTACTTGCTGCACTTGATTAACCGGAATGCCTCGCATGCGCTCCATCGTAAACACGTTCGTAGCGCAATAGTCCCAATAGACCTCGGGAACCATCAAGAGTTCAGCCCGCTCGGGATTCTCACAAAAATTTCGACGCAATTGACTGCAGTTAGCGGCCTCACGGATAAGGTCTAACTCGTCGTGCAAATATTTTTCGAACTCTGCCACCACTTCACGCGGCCGCAAACGGCGCCCATCCTCAGCTAAGCGCTCAACCAGATTGGCCATAGCACGCATCAACGCCAAATCTTTGTCGATAATCTCGCGCATACCTGGGCGCAACACCTTTACCGCGGCTTCACGACCATCGTGCAGCACTGCAAAGTGCACTTGTGCAATAGAAGCTGACGCCACAGGGTCGATATCAAACTGTTTAAATAAAACGTGTGGCGACGCCCCTAAGGCTTGCGTAACTGTTTTGGCGGATAACTCGGAATCGAAGGGTGGCACCCGATCTTGTAGCAACGCCAACTGATCGGCTACATCGGCAGGGATGAGGTCTCGGCGGGTGGACAAGACCTGACCAAACTTAACAAAAACTGGCCCTAAAGACTCAAGCGCTAAACGCAATCGCTCGCCGCGTGACAGTTTAGGGGTGCGACCAAAACGCAAAACGCGTAATAAGGAATAGGCGTAGGGATGCTGAATACCCGACAGCACGAGCTCGTCGAGCCGAAACTTAAAGGCGACGTATAAGATGTAGAAAAAGCGACAAAAGCTTAGCATTAACGCCCTTTAGCTGATGAGTGTACGGTTTGCTCGAGCTCGGCCATTCTATTTTCCACACGATGCACGGCCGTTGTTAACGCTTGCAGACGCTCTTCCCACAAACTATAACGACCACGACTCACTAACAAATCACTTTCCTCGCTAAGGTATTCGCTTAAATTTTCCGACACATGCACGGTAGAACGCTTACTTGCCTGCAGCACCTGTTTAGCCGTACTCACTAAACGTACGGCTGCAATATCGCCAACAAAACGGGCTAGCTCGGCCTCGGGATCGGGCCTTAACGACTGGGCTACGTCGGCAATAACGGTTGCCAACGCCGCCTCCCCTTGCACATGCATTAACTCGGCAATGGCGCTTGGGTCGCCCTGACGCAACACCTCGGGTAACAACGACAGTTTATCGGAAGGCAGCGTTAAGGTGACATCTGGTACCACTTCAGTAGCCGTGGGCACTAATTCCCCCACCGATGAAATCGCTGCCTGAACCGAAAATGGCCCCACAACAATACGTACCGTACGACCTGAAAAGGCCGCTAATCGCTCTTTAACCCACTCGTCACGCGCGAGCAGCGCGTTCGCAACGCGCATTGCTACGGCTTCGGGCTGCAAAAAAGAAGGAACGACCGTCATGAGTGTAGCGTTAAGCACAATTAACCCGCGAGACCTTAATAAAACCTGTAGTTTACCCCGCGGCATACATTCGTGGAGCCTTTAACGAAATATCCATACAAAGCAAACGCCGTACCTGATCATGCAGGATACGGCGTTTCATGCCTTGAACGAGCGTTAACTAACGCTAAGAATTAGTGCTCGTTAGTTGGCATTTGCTGAATACCAGCAACCAACCATCCCGCATTATCCTGCTTGTACAGATTCCAGACTTCTTCAAAGCGGAAAGCATCGCCGTCACGCTCTTCACGCAACATACCGGAATAACGCACACTGGCTAGGTAACCGCCAGCCACTTGCTCGATTCCCAGCAACTCAGCATTTAACAACACAACTTCGGTGTGGTTCTCGCCTTCGCGCCCAAGAATTTGCGGTGTCATCTCTTTAAGCAAGTCTTCGGTTAGGTATTCTTGTAGGGCACTGGTATCCCCTTTGTCCCACAAGGCCTGAATAGCGATGAACTGCTCTTTAGCGTTCGCTAAAAAAGTAGGTGTATCGAAATCGCCGGGAATAAACCAGCTTTTGTCCACGGGCTCGCTGGCTACCGGCTCGGAAGCAGCAACGGGCTCAGCGACAGGCTGGGCACTGGCTGCACCACCCGTGGCAGGCCATTCAGGGCGCACGCTGCTAGGCTGCGATTCGCGCATGCTGTTATTACCATAACCACCATGGTTTGCACCTTGAGCCGCTGGACGCGCTGCACCGCCACGTAGGCGACGTACCAAGAACATAACGGCAAAGATCACCAAGCCGATTAGGATGGCGCTTGATAAGAACTCAAGCAGCGCACCGCCTAAGCCAAGGCTAGACAATAACGCAGCAATACCTAAACCCGCGGCAATCCCTGCAATAGGGCCCAAAAAGCGCGACATGCCTGAGCGCTGCGCTGCGGCGGCACCCGCCCCTGCTCGGTTGGCTGTTGCACCGGCTGCAGGAGTGGCTGCACGCGGTGTATTCGTTGCTGCCGGTGGCGTAACAGCTTGACGCTGTTGCATCACATTAGAAGATTGACGACCAAAGCTTTTACCGCCCCCCATACGACGCGCTTCTGCATCGAACGATACAGTCAGCATACCTGCCGTGGTGAAAACGATTAAGGCGGTGGCCAAAAATCGGGAAAGTCGTTTTGAGATCATTCGTTTGACTCCTGCTGCATACCCTTTAATGGATATGTCATCTATCGTGCTTCCAAAGCATGGCATAAGACCATGTTTACAAAAAGCTTACGGAAAGCTGAACATTATCATAACCTACGCATTTTTTACCATCTTTTCTTATTAGCGTGGGCAAAATTTACACATAAAAATAAGCCGCTGAACATACAGCGGCTTATGGACGAACCGTTCAACTTAAGAGGACGTGGCCGCACCTAGGGTAGAGGCTGTTTCGCCTTCCAGTTTCGGCACACCATTCAAATACAGGTTTAGGATTAAAGCGGTAAGGGCCGCCAACACAATGCCACTGTGCGTAAAGGCCGACATCCACTCTGGGAAACGACTAAATACGTTTTGATTAACCAGTGGAATCATGCCAATTACCACGCTAATGGCCACAATAAACGAGTTATTACGACTGCGCTCACCTTGGTAGTCGGCTTCGGTTAACACCTTAATACCCGTTGCCACCACCATGCCAAACATCACCACCCCTGCACCACCCAATACCGAATGCGGAATCAGGGCGAAGGTCATGGATAATTTGGGGAATAAGGCCAACACAACCATGATGCCACCCGCCATGGCACAGACCCAACGACTTCTCACCCCAGTTACCCCTACCAAACCCACGTTTTGCGAATAAGTGACGTAGGGGAAGGTATTGAAGATACCGCCAATGAACGTGCCCAAACCATCGACCCGTAAGCCGCGAGTAATGTCGCGTGAGCCCACTTTTTTACCCACCATTTCAGCCACAGCCAGCATCATGCCAGTGGTTTCAATCATCACCACGATCATGATGATGGACAACGCCAGAATGGAACCGATGTCGAAGGTGGGAAAACCAAAGTGAAATGGCGTTACCCAACCAAACCAATCCGCATTCGCAACGCGTGTGAATTCCACCTTACCAAGGAAGATTGACACCACAAAGCCAACGGCAATACCCAACAACACCGCAACGTTACGTAGGAAACCCGTAGCGTACTTGGTAATGACAATAATCACGGTTAAGACCAGTAAGCTAATAGCCAGATTCAAAGGGTCTCCTGCTGCCTCACCACGCCCTGCGATCCAGTTCACCCCTACAGGCACAAGGTTCAGCCCCGTAACCATAATGACTGTACCGGTCACCACGGGTGGAAAGAAACGCACCATACGTCCCACCAGAGGCGCCAAGGCCATACAGACCAAGCCCGCCGCGATAATGGCACCAAACATACCTCGCATACCGATATCGGGGCTTGTGACCATTACCAACATGGGCGGTACCGCCGCAAACGTTACCCCCATCATCAGGGGAAGGCGTATACCAAAACCACCAAAACCAGCCGACTGAATAAATGAGGCAATGCCACAGATAAACAGATCCGCACTAATCAAAAAAGCGATTTCTTCCATCGAAAGCTTAGCTGCCGTACCAATTAATATCGGCACCGCAATGGCTCCCGCATACATCACCAAAACGTGCTGCAAGCCAAACACAAACAGTTTATTGGCAGGCAGCACTTCATCAACTGGCGCAACACGTTGCTGCGCGTTGTCACTTGTCGTCGCGGTGCTCATAGACACCTCCTTATTGATTTTTTCGCCAGCCGCCGGCAGCTGGCTTTGTCTCAGTCATTATTTTTGTGTGTGCTACGTTGACAAACTACGGGATAGGATAATTATGGATAGGTGTCAGATGTCTCCAGTTCACGCACAATCGCGTCGTAGGTTTCACGAATAAACTTACCCACCGCAACACTACTTTCGAAGGTGTTGTAGCCGACTCCTAAACCGTAGTCGGGCAAATTGATGTAATCCACCGTCATCAATTCAAGCGGACTATCATCGTGAGTAAGGTGATGACGAATTGTTTTACGAATGACCTCCTTCGTTGGCTCTAATAAATAAGCATGCCACTCGTCGTACCACTCACCGGGGCGCGGCCGTACAAAGGGGTATTGCACCCCACGCCCGGGTTTCCCATCTTCGCCCACCGCCCATTTATTCACTGGGCCATTGGGTACCGCAGGGCGGTTTTGCTGCCACCACACCATGTTCATCCCCAACCACTCGTCTGCTAAATTCCCCTCCTCAAAAGGATCTAGCACTACGCTGCCGTTGGCGACATCTTCACGTATGCCCGAAATATCTTGCTCTGGTGGATTCCCAATTTTGAAGATGCAATGGCTGTAATCCATCACAAAATTAAACGGCACACCACGGGCGCGGATTTTTTCGGCTACGGGGCTAACTCGGCGCACATCTTCCGACCACATCAAAATGTGCACCTCAAAGCCAATCGTGACCCCGTATTTGTCTCCCAGTTCGTAAGAACGCAAATACAGCTCAATTAACTCGTCATCAGTGACCACATGCCCTGCTTGGTGATGGGTCAGCACCATCATATTGTGATAGCGCACGCC
>DATGRU010000269.1:0-9998 GCA_035303295.1 Paenalcaligenes sp. | reverse complement strand
TTAACGAGTGCCTTGGCTTAGCGGAATACGACGGTACGTTGGCCGTTAAGCAAAATACGATGTTGCACGTGGGCGGTAACCGCACGTGATAACACCAGCGATTCAACGTCGCTACCTACTTGGGTTAATTCAACGGGGCTTAGGGCGTGATTAACGCGCTCTACATCTTGTTCGATGATGGGCCCTTCGTCTAGGTCTTCCGTTACGTAATGCGCTGTGGCACCAATAATTTTCACACCCCGTGCGTGTGCTTGATGGTAGGGGCGAGCGCCTTTAAAGCTGGGTAAGAAGCTGTGGTGAATATTAATGGCCCGTCCCGACAAGGCACGGCATAATTCGGGCGACAAAATTTGCATGTAGCGCGCGAGCACCACTAAATCGATATTAAGCTCGTCTACAAAATTCAGGATTTGCTGTTCTTGTTCGGCCTTGGTATCAGGCGTGACGGGCAAATGGTGAAAAGGAATGTTGTACGAGGCTGCCAGTGCTGCGTGATCGGTATGGTTAGAAACGACGCCGGCAATTTCCACTGGTAGTTGATCTGTGTGGGTACGGAACAGTAAATCGTTTAAGCAATGCCCTTGGCGGCTAACCAGAATAAGTAAACGAGCCTTACGCGACGCATCGTAAATGTGCGCTTCCATGTCGAATTGAGCGGCGACGGGAGTAAAGCGCTGGTTCAGCAGTTCAACATTACTGCCGTTAGGGATGGTGAAGTGAATACGTAGAAAAAAATGCTGAGTCTCTGCATCACCAAATTGTTGTGCTTCGACAATATTACCTTCTTGTTCTACAAGCCAACCGCTGACGGCGTGCACAATACCAGTACGATCAGGACAAGAAAGGGTCAGAATATAGTCAGTCATTGCTAAGGTAGTGAATAAGTGGGGCGTAAACGGTGTGGCGACCGAGTTAATTGGTCGAGTCCCAAGGCTGATTCGCAGGTGTTAGTTCAAAATCACCTGCGTGATAGATTAATGGCTGTTCGAAATTACGAAAGCAATTCTCTACTTGTCCGACAAAAATATAATGGTCGCCCGCTTCGTGTTGCGTTAGGTTTCGACATTCGAACCAGGCGCTAAATTGCGGATCGTCGATCATCAATGTGCCATGGGGAGCGCGCCCTAGAGCGATGTCTTGAAAACGATCAGCTTGTGGGCCCCACGCAAAACGTTTGGCTAAATCCAATTGTTTCGCGCTAAGTACTTGAATAACATAACGTTCAGCAGCCCGATAATGCGGCAGCGACGAGGCTTGTTTTGCTAAGGACCACAAAATAAGGGGCGGTTCGAGCGACACCGAATTAAAGGAGCTAACCGTTAAGCCTAAAGGGCGTGGTGTGGCGTCCTGACTTTCAGTGGTAACGATGGTTACGCCCGTGGCAAAGCGCCCCAGGGCGGACCTGAAGTAGCTTGTGTCGAAAGTGGAAACGGGGTTTGTATCAGACATAGAGGCAGATACACTACCACATCAGGGCGCTAAGCGCGATATAGCCCAGCCTTTTTCTGCTGTGCGTTTGAAGGCGTAGCGATCGTGCAGCCGATTGGTACGGCCTTGCCAAAACTCAATGTAGTGTGGCTCAAGGATAAAACCACCCCAAAAATCAGGTCGGCTGGGGTTGTCGCCCAATTGTTGATGCAATGCAACAGAACGCGCTTCGAGTTCGTCGCGGTCACGAACGACCTGACTTTGTGGCGAGGCAATCGCACTAATGCGTGAAGCAAGTGGGCGACTAGCAAAATAGCGATCCGATTGTTCAGCACTGAGTTTTTTGACACGCCCTTCAAAGCGAACTTGGCGTTGCATGGTGGGCCAAAAAAACTGACAACACGCTAAGGGGTTGTGCGCTAAGTCTTGGCCTTTACGCGACTGATAATTGGTGTAGAACTCTAAACCCGCATCGCTTTCGTAGCCCTTTAGCAAAACAATGCGCGAGGTTGGTTGCCCTTGAGCGTTAACCGTGGATAAGGTCATGGCCGTGGGCTCGGGTGCGTGTTCCTGCATGGCTTGATCGAGCCACGCCAGAAATTGCTGACGTGGGTCGGGGTTTAATGTGCTATCACCAACAGGAAATTTAGCGTATTCGTTACGGTAATCGGAAAGGCTCATGAGCGTCGTTACATTGCACAAAGAGATAATGACTCTATAGTACGACGTTCAAGTGCATCAATCACGTTTTGTAGACGTTTATCTTCGATTTGCGAGCGCTTTAGTGCTTCCGCGGTTTCCAGTACATATTCAATACACGGGCCGTTAATGCCATGGGCGGAATACACAACCTGTACAAGTTGGTCGAGCGACATACGTGGCACGTAGGCATCGGTATCGCGGTTCATAACGAAGGTTAAGGCTTGTACCGTACCGTCATTGGTTTTGCACGGTAGCCAGCGAGGTAGGTAGGCACCACTGGGCATTTCCCGACGCCACAAGGCATCAAACACGTCGGGGACATCGTCACCGGCAATACGAAATGCCATACCTCGGCATGAGCCACCGCTATCCAGACCAAACACTAAACCGGGTGTTTCGGGTGTGCCACGATTAATACGCGACCATAAGCAAAGCGAGCGGTGGTAGCCATGTAGCAAGGCTTGACGGCGTTCAAGGTATTCGAATTCAGGCCGCCAGATAAGTGAGCCATAGCCATAGACCCATACATCTTCGCCCGGTGTCCATGTTGCCAAACACGATTGCAGCGAGCGATTGCGTTCGGCATCGCTCAGCACACGAAAGTTGCTGGGTTCGGGGGCGATTTGAAGGGAAGTAGCGATGCTCATGCTCACTCGACTAAAGTATTCTAAAATTTATCATTGACTAGCGATGACAATGCATTGTATAGCAAGGCCTTTGTTTCTTCGACAGCAGCACACTGTAAAGCCAGATTTTCTTATCATATGTATATTTCCTATTGGAATAAAGTTGTTATGAATACAGCAAACATAGTTATAAGGATTATGGCTCAGTCATCCATCTATTACACCCGCGCAACGCGCCCATTCTAAAGGTCAATTACGTGTCACAAGACGTTAGTACTACCCAACGCCGCTTCGGAGGTTTAGATCGTTTATACGGCCCACAGAGCGCCACTTACTTTGCTGGCAAACATGTCATGGTGGCCGGTATTGGTGGGGTGGGAAGTTGGTGTGTCGAGGCGCTGGCGCGTACGGGTATTGGTCAACTGACGCTGATCGATTTAGATCACATTGCTGAGTCGAACATCAATCGTCAGTTGCCGGCCTTGAGCAGTACCTTGGGGAAAGCCAAAAGCTTAGCAATGGGTGAGCGCATTGTGGATATTAATCCTGCGTGTCAGGTTGATATTATCGATGATTTTATTGGCCCCGATAATGCGGTCGAATGTTTGCAGCGTCAGCCAGATGTGCTGATTGATTGTACCGATCAGGTAGCAGCCAAAATGGCCATGGTGATCGAGGCCAAGCGCATGGGTATACCCATTATTGTGTGCGGTGCGGCAGGCGGAAAAACGGATGCGCTGGCGATGCGTAGCGGCGATTTGTCACAAACCACCCACGATGCATTGCTGGCGCGCTTACGTAATCAACTGCGCCGTCAACATGCTTACCCTAAGCCCAAAGCGGGGGTGAAAAAGGCACGTGTGCCGAAAATGGGTGTGAGGTGTTTATGGGTAGAGCAAGAAGCGTTATTGCCAACTCAATGGCAACAACAGCCTGAAGAGCAAGCCTTGCAAGGCTTATCGTGTGCAGGTTATGGCTCGGCAGTAACTGTAACCGCCCCGATGGGCTTTGCGGCGGCCCAACTGGCCATTACCTTACTATTGGCGCAAAACAAGGCTAAGCCTTAGCCTTGTTTCAGCGTATCCAGTGTAATCAGTTGGGCATCCAGCCAACCTCGTAGGGCATTGGACACGCGTATCGCAGAGGCCGCTTCAAAGTCTGCCCGCGAAATGGTTGCCACCCGTACCTGCTGAGCATCAAGTAGCTGGGCACGCTTTACCCCGCCCAATAAGCCGCACTCAAGTGGGGGGGTATACCACTGGCCGTCTCGTTGAATATAAACGTTACTGCGGCTGCCTTCACACAGTTCGCCCTTGGCATTAAAAAAGACCACATCAAATAATTGAGGATGCTGCGTAAGCAGTGCGCTTGCAGCGTCATACCACTGACGGTTCGTGGTTTTATGACGCAGCCAAGGGTTATAGGCGAGGGTGTCTAAGCTAATTAGAATGTTGACCGGCTCGGGGGTGGGCTGAAGGGGGGCATGCTCTAGCTTTAGTTCCCCTTGGGCCGACAGCGTTAAACGCAGACGATGGGGGGTGGAGCCTAATGTGGCTGTTAGCTGCTTAATGGCTTCACCTACTGCTGGCTCGTCGTAAGGGTAGGCTAAATCAGTAGCGGATTGCTTTAAGCGTTGTAGATGATAGGGCAGCAAGGCAATGTGGCCGTCGGGGCTCACGTGCATGGTTTCGATAAGCAGTGGAGTGGGCTGGCTCATAGCGTTTATGGTAGTTGAATATCCGTACCTAAAATGCGTGCTTTCCAAAGACACTCTTGCCATTCTTGTTCCGCATCCGAGTCGTACACAATACCGCCGCCTACGCCAAAACGACCAAGCTGAGTGCCATCAAATTCCAGAGTGCGTATGGCCACATTTAAATTCAAATCGCCATTGGGGGCTAGCCAGCCCAAACTGCCACAATAAATGCCGCGCTGCCGTTGTTCCAGTTCGTGAATGGCGTGCATGGCAGCGCGTTTTGGGGCGCCAGTAATCGATCCACAGGGGAACAGTGCTGTCAGTAATGACTTCAACGAGGTCTGGGGCTGCTGTTGCGCCTGAACGGTAGAGGTCATGGTCCATACCGAGGGGTATTGCTCAAGTTCTAATAACGCGCTGACCTGTACGCTACCGGGCACGGCAATTTGCCCTAAGTCGTTGCGTAACAAGTCCACAATCATGATGTTTTCAGCACAGTCTTTAGGGCTGTTTCTTAGCGCTTGGCCTGAAGCGTAGTCTTCATGTGGGTCTGCAAAGCGTGGGCGGGTACCCTTCATGGGGCGTACCGTTAAGGTAGTACCTTGGCGTTTTACAAACAGTTCGGGTGAGAACGAAGCGATATGTCGTTTTCCATCGACGATATACGCAGCATGGCTACTTGGGTGCTGCGACGCAATATGGCGATACACCTGCTCGGGAGGGTGAGCACTGTGTACGTCAATACTAACGGTATGATTGATTTGATAATATTCGCCTTCACGAATCTGTTGGCGAATGTGGTCTATATCTTTTTTGTAGTCGGCTAGCGTGTGTTGCATACGGCAGTTCAAGTGAACCGCTTCGTTGGGCGCCTGCCAAGGCGTGCTGTGGGTTGGGCCCTTGAACATCATGGCTGTGATCAGGGGGGCGGTAGTAGGCGTCAGCGTATCCAGACCTAATAAAACCGCGCCCAGCTCGTAGTTCAGCACTAAGCTTACCCACAAGCCTTTAGCGTTAGCTGCGTCAATGGCTGCAAACACAGCGTCTACGTCTTGTGCTCGGTAGGCGGCATGGCGCTCTACCGGATGCTGAAAGACCAGTGCTTGCTGGCTGCTTCGATTTTCAAAACGACAGTACATTAATGGCGGTGTAAAAACTCGTTAAGGGCATGGCCCGTGTGCGACGAAGCGGTATTTTGCACCGCCTCGGGGTTTCCTTCAACAACCAAACGGCCGCCGCCAGATCCGCCCTCGGGGCCTAAGTCGACGATCCAGTCGGCCTCGGCGATGACATCCAAATTATGCTCGATGACCACGACGGTGTTGCCCGCATTGGTTAGGCGATGCAATACGCGCAGTAGTTTCTCGACGTCAGCAATGGCTAAACCGACGGTAGGTTCGTCCAGCACATATAAAGTGTGAGGAGTACGGCTGGCGCGACCGGTGCGGGTGATGCCTTCGTCTAAGCGTGCTTTGCTTAGTTCGGTAACCAATTTAATGCGCTGTGCTTCGCCACCCGATAAGGTTGGGGAAGGTTGTCCTAGGGTTAGGTAGCCTAGCCCTACGTCTTGCATGAGCTTAAGCGGCCGTAGAATACGGGAGTTCGAGGCAAAGTAGTCCACCGCTTCGTCAACTTCCATGTTTAGCACTTCACCCACGTTACGCGACTGCCAACGCACCGTTAAGGTGTCGTCATTAAAGCGTTGTCCGCCGCAGGCTTCACACGGTACTTTAACGTCGGGCAAGAAGCTCATCTCTAGGGTGAGCATACCTTGTCCACCACATTCACTGCAGCGGCCATCACCCGTGTTAAAAGAAAAACGTGAAGCGTTCCAGCCACGCATGCGTGCATCCCGTGTATCGGCGAATAAACGCCGCACATCATCCCAGAAGCCTACGTATGTAGCAGGGCATGAACGGGGTGTTTTGCCAATCGGGGTTTGGTCAACTTCCAATACGCGGTCAAGCGCCTCCCATCCGTTGATGGTGACACAACCCGACCAAGGGCCGTCGCTGCGTGTACTAAGGTTACGTTGCAGGTTATCCAGTAAGACTTCGCGGGCAAAGGTTGATTTGCCCGAACCGGAAACGCCGGTGACAACGCTTAAGCGACCCACTGGAATGCGTGCCGTGACGTTTTGTAGGTTATGCAAATGTGCGCCGACAATTTCCAGCATGGGCGTGTCGTTATCAATAACACGACGTTCTTGCATGGGGTGCGCAATGGGTTCACGTAGATAGCGTCCGGTAAGCGAGTCGGGGTTTTGCATGATGTCGTTCACGCTGCCTTCGGCTACAACGGTTCCCCCACGTGTGCCTGCACCCGGGCCCATGTCAATAACGTGATGGGCTTGGCGAATCGTGTCTTCATCGTGTTCTACTACCACTAAGGTATTGCCGTTGGCTTCAAGTCGCTGAATTGCGTTCAACAGAATGCGGTTGTCGCGTGGGTGCAAGCCAATGGTGGGTTCGTCCAGTACATAGCATACGCCCTGCAAATTAGAGCCCAGTTGCGCTGCAAGACGGATGCGTTGCGCCTCGCCACCGGATAAGGAGGGGGCGGAACGGTCTAAGGCTAAATAACCCAGACCCACTTCTTCCATGAAATTCAGGCGGTTACGAATCTCGGTGAGAATATCGCGGGCAATTTCACCTTCGCGGCCCCGACTGCTTAGGCCGCTGAAAAACACAGAGGCTTCCGTAACCGGCATACTGGCCAAGGTGGCAATAGAGTGTTCACGCCAGCGGAACGCTAAGGATACCGGGTTCAAACGCTGTCCCTGACACGCTTGGCAGGGAACTTCTTCCCCTTCATAACCGCTGGTCCAGTTGCTTTCTTCGCCACTTTGTTCACTATCAAAGCCGCTTAACTGCAGGCCTGTGCCATAACACTGCGGGCACCAGCCATGCTTGGAGTTATACGAGAACATGCGTGGATCTGGCTCGGGGAAGCTGGTCTCGCAACTGGGGCAAGCGCGTTTAGTGGATAACTGTGAAAGCACCGGTGTAGGCGATAAGCCGCTGCGACGACGATCGTCTAACGGGCCTTCACTGGCGTTGCTAAGCTGCGCCAAAATAATCAGCGTGCCGCGGCCATGTTCCAAGGTGTCGCGCACGGCTTGGCGTAGCTGTTGTTCATGACGCGGGTCAACAATCAGATCAGCAACTGGTAGTTCGATACTGTGTTCTTGGTAACGGTCTAAGCGTGGCCATGGGTTGACCGGAATAAATTCGCCATCAACACGCAAGTGGGTGTAGCCTTTGGCCCCAGCCCACGTTGCCAAGTCGGTGTAATAGCCTTTGCGAGCACTGACCAGTGGGGCCAGCAAGCCTATATGTTGGCCGCGATATTGGCTCATAATCTGCGCCACAATTTGATCCGCTGATTGCGGCTCTACAGGAACGTCGCAGGTGGGGCACATCTGGGTGGCCAGACGTACGTACAGCAAACGTAAAAAGTGGTGGATCTCTGTCATGGTGGCGACGGTGGATTTTCTGCCACCGCGGCTGGTGCGTTGCTCAATGGCCACGGTAGGGGCGATGCCGTAAATTGCATCCACATCGGGCTGGCCAGCAGGCTGCACAATCGAGCGTGCGTAAGCGTTAAGCGATTCTAAATAACGGCGTTGTCCTTCATTAAACAGAATATCAAAGGCTAAGGTGGATTTTCCGGAGCCCGATACGCCCGTAATAACGGTGAAGGTGTTGCGTGGAATCGTGACATCGATGCCTTTGAGGTTGTGCTCTTTGGCATTCACGATAGTGATGTTGTTGCTGCTGTAATAGTCGTGTTCAGGCTCGTCCAATACAGGGGCTTCCAGCTGCGCAAACTCGCCAACGACGCTTTGGCTGTATTCACTTAAGGCTTTGCCGGTAAACGACTGTGCGCTCTGCATGATGTCGTGTGGGGTGCCCACCGCCACAATTTCACCACCGGCTTCGCCGCCATCGGGGCCTAAGTCGATGACCCAGTCGGCGGCCAGAATCATGTCTAGATTATGCTCAATCACTAATAGTGAATGACCGGCAGCCAACAGCTTGCGGAAGGCCTGCATTAAGGTGGCAATATCATCAAAGTGCAAGCCCGTCGTGGGCTCGTCAAAAAGGAATAAATTCCCTTTTTTAGCGACTTGAACACGGGCGAGGCGACTTTTGGCGGCTTCAGCCAAGTGGCCTGCTAGTTTTAAGCGTTGGGCTTCACCGCCTGACAGCGTGGGTACGGGTTGGCCTAATTTGACGTAATCCAGACCCACATCAGCTAGGGGCGCTAAGCCAGTTTGAATGTCGCGCAATCCTGCAAAAAAGTTCAGGGCTTCGTGCACCGTCATGTCCAACACATCAGCAATGGAGGCCGAAGCGCCTAAGTGTTCAACTTTTACCTCTAGAATTTCGGGTCTAAATCGGGCTCCATCGCAGTCGGGGCAGCGTAGGTACACATCCGACAGAAACTGCATTTCAATGTGTTCAAAGCCCGTACCGCCGCAGGTGGGACAGCGCCCTTCACCGGTGTTAAAGCTGAAGGTACCCGGCTTGTAGCCACGCTCCAGTGCAAGGGGCGCACGTGCAAACAGTTTACGAATGGCATCAAAAGCGCCCACATAGCTCGCTGGGTTAGAGCGAGCCGTTTTGCCGATGGGGCTTTGATCCACCATCACTACCTCGGCAATTTGTTCGGCCCCCAGCAGGGCCTGGTGCGGCCCCGGTGCTTCGGTGGCTAGGCCTTGTGACTTACGCAAAGCGGGATACAGCACATCTTGCATCAAGGTGGACTTACCCGAGCCGGATACACCGGTAATGCACACAAGCCGGCCTAACGGAATAGAGACTGAAATGTCTTTTAAGTTATTGGCAGTAACGCCTTCCAGCAGCAGCTTAGGGGTGTTGTCCTGTACGGGCATGGGGCGGGGCGCGCTAATGCGTTTACGCCCGCTAAGGTAATCACCCGTTAGTGATGTGCTATCGCGCAGCGCTTGGGGCGAGCCGTCAAAAAGAATGTGCCCTCCGCGTTCACCTGGCCCGGGGCCGATATCTAAAATTCGATCGGCTGCCACCATAACTTGGGGATCATGTTCGACCACCACCAAAGTATTGCCATGGCGACGTAAGCGATGCATGACCTCGACAATGCGATGCATGTCGCGAGGGTGCAAACCAATAGAGGGTTCATCTAATACGAATAGTGTATTAACTAACGAGGTACCCAAGGCCGTGGTTAAGTTGATACGTTGCACTTCGCCGCCCGATAAGGTTCGGCTTTGACGATCAAGTGACAAATAGCCCAAGCCCACATCGCATAGGAAACGTAGGCGGGATAACACTTCAGTGCGTAGAAGGTCTGAGGCGGCATCAAACTGCTGGCTTAATTGCAAATGCTCGAAAAAGGCCTGTACCTGATAAATGGACATGCGCATCAGGTCGTGAATATGCAAACCGGGTAAGGTATTAAGTTGTTCTGGCGACCATGTGGCGTGAACGGGCATAAAGCGTTGATAGCTGCCGTCGCTGTTATGCTGCTGCGAACCCGCGCGCCACAGCAGGGCATCCGCT
>DATGRU010000268.1:0-3999 GCA_035303295.1 Paenalcaligenes sp. | reverse complement strand
ACGCCCCTGTTGCAACGACTGCTGGCCATCATTACCTGCCTCGGGCTCAACACCATAAATACGGCAGGCGGGTGATAAACCTTGTGCTGCCAACAACGTACCTGAAAGCAGCCCGCCGCCCCCCATGGGCGTAAACAACACATCCAGCCCCCCTACTTCCTCGAACAGCTCTTTTGCTGCAGTGCCTTGCCCAGCAATAATCGCCGGTGCGTTAAAAGGGGGGATTAACGTTAGGCCTTGTTCGTGCACCAGTGCTTCAGCCATGGCTTCGCGGCTTTCACGTTGTCGATCGTACTCAATCACGGTTGCACCATAGCCCAAGGCTGCCGCTTTTTTTGCGGGCGGCGCATCAGTAGGCATAATGACGGTAACCTTAGTACGGTGCAAACTAGCTGCTAAGGCCACGGCTTGCGCATGATTGCCCGAGGAAAATGCCACCAACCCGTGCTGGCGCTGCTGCTGGCTTAACGATGAAATAGCGTTATACGCACCACGAAACTTGAACGCACCTGCACGCTGAAAATTTTCACATTTAAAATACAGCTCGGCACCCAGATAGCGGTTTAAGGTAGTGGATGTTAGCACTGGCGTACGATGCGCCACCCCCGCCAAACGGCGCGATGCCTGTTCAACGGCTTCGTAATCAGGCGTAGACAGTGATGACATAAAAAGGCCCCCTCGGTACATAATGGAATTTTTCCTGATTATGCCCTAGCTGCCTCCACACCCCAAGCTGGCTGGTGTACCATACTGTATATTCAATCAGTGAACAAACTATGGCTATCCATTCCGATTCCCTCGCCACCGTCGATAATGCCGCACGGGTTGTCACGGCAGCGCCCCTATCGCCCAACGAAGAATCCATCGAACGGGCTTTGCGGCCTAAAAAGCTGCACGAATACGTAGGTCAGCAGCGTGTTCGCGAACAGCTGGAAATTTTTATCCAAGCCGCCCGCGGTCGTGAAGAAGCGCTGGATCACCTACTGCTGTTTGGCCCCCCAGGGCTTGGTAAAACCACCTTAGCGCACATTGTGGCCCACGAGATGGGGGTCAACCTGCAACAGACCTCAGGGCCTGTGCTAGAGCGCCCAGGCGATCTGGCGGCTATTCTTACCAATCTGGAAAAAAACGACGTCCTGTTCATCGACGAAATTCATCGTTTGTCCCCAGTCGTAGAAGAAATTCTCTACCCGGCCCTAGAAGATTTTCAAATCGATATCATGATTGGTGAAGGGCCAGCAGCACGTAGCGTAAAAATTGAGTTGCAGCCCTTTACCTTAGTGGGCGCCACCACGCGGGCTGGTATGTTGACCAACCCCTTACGCGACCGTTTTGGCATTGTCTCCAGACTCGAGTTCTACAACACCACCGACTTACAACACATTGTCGAACGCAGCGCTAAATTGCTGAATGTGCAATGTATGGATGACGGTGCATTAGAAATTGCACGTCGTGCTCGCGGCACCCCGCGTATCGCCAACCGCTTATTACGTCGAGTTCGCGATTACGCCGACGTTAAAGCCAAAGGCATTATTAGTCATTCAATTGCCAGCGATGCTCTAGCCATGCTTGAAGTCGACCCACAAGGTCTAGACCTTATGGACAGAAAGCTATTAGAAGCCATTGTGCACCGTTTTGATGGCGGCCCAGTAGGCGTAGACAGCTTAGCTGCCGCGATCGGCGAAGAACGCGACACCATCGAAGATGTTATTGAACCGTATCTTATTCAACATGGTTTCTTACAGCGCACCCCACGTGGCCGTATTGCTACCCGCACAACGTGGCTGCATTTAGGGCTTGAGCCTGCAAGTTCACGCAATGGCCCGCTTTTCGACTAAGTAGCCTGCACAACAAAGGCGGTTAAAAGCTGGTACTTAATTCCACATTGGCGATGCATTCCAACAATGCGTCGCCATAGGCTTCCAGCTTGCGCACACCAATACCCGATATACACCGTAAATCATCGGTACTTTGAGGCCGATCGATAGCCACTTGCTTTAAGGTGGCATCATTAAAAATAATAAAGGCGGGCACGCCATGCTCTTTGGCTACCGCAGCGCGCCACTGGCGCAATGCTTGAAAGCGCACTTTGGCTTCAGCTGGCAATTCAGGATGCACCACGGTTTTACGTGCTGGTTTACTGGCTACTGTGGTTTCACGCCTAAACATCAAACTACGTTCACCTTTTAGCACCGCGCGCGAGGCTTCAGTTAAGCTAATGGTGCCGTAACCTTGGGTATCTACGCACAATAAATTCTGTGCCAATAACTGGCGCAACACGCCTCGCCAGCCTTGTTCTGACAAATCAGCCCCCACACCAAACACCGAAAGTGTATCGTGGCCGTATTCTTTAACTCGTTCAGTCAGCTTGCCACGCAAAATATCGATTAGGTGACCGCCCCCAAAACGCTGTCCGCGCTCGCGCTGTAAGCGATACACCGCTGACATCAGTTTTTGCGCAGCAACCGTACCATCCCATGACTCGGGTGGCTGCAAGCACGTATCACAATTACCACACGCCTGAATTTGCTGGTCAAAGTAAGCCAACAATGCCGTACGGCGACAATTAACGGTTTCACATAAACCCAGCATGGCATCCAACTGACGCCCCTGATTACGCCGGTGAAACTCTTCGGCCATGGAGTCGTTAATCATGCGATGCAATTGCATGACGTCTTGCAAACCATAGGCCAACCACGCCGTGGCGGGTTCACCATCACGCCCTGCTCGACCCGTTTCCTGATAGTAGCCCTCTACCGATTTGGGTAAGTCGATGTGCGCTACAAAACGCACATCAGGCTTATTCACACCCATGCCAAACGCGATGGTCGCCACCATGACCACACCTTCTTCCCGCAAGAATCGAGCTTGGTTCTCGGCGCGTATTTCTGTGCTTAAGCCGGCGTGATAAGGCAAAGCATGAATGCCTTCACGCACCAAAAAAGCGGCGGTGTCTTCAACCTTTGCGCGCGACAAACAATACACAATGCCGCTGTCGTTAGGATGCTCTTCGGTAATAAGATGCAGCAACTGACGTCGGACGTCTTTTTTCTCAACAATGCGGTAGCAAATATTGGGCCGATCAAAGCTGGCCACAAAATGCGGCGCCTGCTGTAGCGATAAGCGCTGGGCAATCTCACTTTGGGTTTCGGTAGTAGCTGTAGCCGTTAACGCAATGCGCGGCACATTTGGCCAGCGTTCGCTAAGAAACGATAACCCTAAATATTCAGGGCGGAAGTCGTGCCCCCATTGCGAGACGCAGTGCGCCTCATCAATGGCAAACAACGATATCTGCGCCCGTGATAGTAAATCTAGGCAGCGATCGGTCAGCAAGCGCTCGGGTGCCACATACAACAGGTCAAGCTCGCCAGCCAGTAGCGCCGACTCAACCCGCCTGACCTCTTGCCAGTCTTGCGAAGAATTTAAATAGGCGGCTTTGACGCCAAGCTCGGTTAAGGCATCCACTTGATCTTGCATTAAGGCAATCAAGGGGGAAATAACAATACCTGTACCCGGACGCACTAAAGCAGGTATTTGATAACACAGCGATTTACCACCGCCGGTAGGCATCAGTACTAATGCGTCTCCGCCCTGAATAACGTGTTCGATAACGGCTTGCTGGTTGCCACGAAAAGAATCGTAGCCAAACACCTGTTGCAAAATATCGAGCGGAGAAATAGACATAGGAAATTAGGGTAGAGGAACAGCCAGACGCAAGACCATATTGTAGTCGCCATTATGCAGCTCGCGCTGCGCCTGCAATCCCAGACGCAAATTAGGACTGTACCAGAACTGCTGCGTCAGCCCCAACCGCTGTGACGGGGCCCCAAACTGACTACGCTCGCTTACGTAATTACCTTTTAGCGTTCCCCACCGCCCTAAGCCCACATTGGCATTTAACGAGTGTTTTACCCCCGAACCCAGCGAACTTTGGCCGTAACGAGAGAGATCAGCAAAATCACCTTGATAACGCTCACTGCTTAACCCCACGTTAACAGA
>DATGRU010000267.1:0-4349 GCA_035303295.1 Paenalcaligenes sp. | reverse complement strand
CCGCGAGTTCGGCCATCACGTTATCGACGATATTCGTCATTACTCATAAATTGACACAACCATGACCCAAAGTATTCAAGCGCCGGCTATTGATGAAAACCGCCTTATCGCCGAGCGCCGAGCTAAACTTGATAAGCTGCGCGAAGCGGCTCCGGCCTACCCCAACAATTTCCAACCAGCGCATAAAGCGTACGAACTGCATGCTGCATTCGACGCTTTCGATAAAGAACAGCTGGCTGAACAAGAAAACCCAGCATGTGTTGCTGGCCGCATGATGTTGAAACGGGTCATGGGCAAGGCCAGCTTTGCTACTTTGCAAGATGGTAGCGGGCGCATTCAAATTTACCTCGACAAAAAGGTGCTGGGTGACACTCTCTACGAAGAATTCAAGAACTGGGATATCGGCGATATTCTTGCGGTAGAGGGAAAAGTCTTTAAAACCAATAAAGGCGAATTATCCATTAACGCACGTTCAGTGCGTTTATTAGCCAAATCACTGCGCCCACTACCCGATAAGTTTCACGGTTTGTCCGACCAAGAAATTCGCTATCGTCAGCGTTATGTCGACCTCATCATGAATGATGAAACGCGCAATACTTTTTTAGCGCGCAGTAAAGCGATTAGCAGTATTCGCCAGTTCATGATTGACCAGAGCTTTTTAGAAGTAGAGACGCCCATGTTGCACCCTATTCCCGGTGGTGCATCAGCTAAGCCCTTTGTAACTCACCACAACGCCCTAGACATGGAAATGTACTTGCGCGTGGCACCTGAGCTCTACCTAAAACGCTTAATTGTGGGTGGTTTTGAACGCGTCTTCGAAATTAACCGCAACTTCCGTAATGAAGGCGTTAGCCCGCGTCACAACCCAGAATTCACCATGATGGAGTTCTACGCGGCCTACACCGATCACAACTGGCTCATGGACTTCACCGAACAAGTCATCCGCCATGCGGCCATCTCAGCATGCGGTAGCGCTACGCTTAGCTACCAAGATCAACCGCTAGACTTAGCCAAACCCTTCGATCGCCTCACCATTACCGGTGCAATCCTTAAATATGCACCGGAATACTCCGCTCAACAGCTTGAGGACATTGGCTTTATTCGTGGCGAACTGAAGCGCCTGAAAGTAGATATTGATAGCCCACCACTGGCTGGTGCTGGCTTAGGTGCTCTGCAATTGGCGCTGTTTGAAGAAACCGCCGAAGCCAAGCTTTGGAACCCCACCTACATCATCGACTACCCAGTCGAAGTATCACCGCTGGCACGCGCCTCGGATACCAACCCCGAGTTAACCGAGCGCTTCGAGTTGTTCATTACCGGCCGAGAAATCGCTAATGGCTTCTCCGAGTTAAACGACCCTGAAGACCAAGCCGCTCGCTTCCAAGCTCAAGTTCAGGCTAAAGACGCAGGCGACGAAGAAGCCATGTACTATGACGCCGATTACATTCGCGCGCTGGAATACGGTATGCCTCCAACCGGTGGCTGCGGTATTGGTATTGATCGTTTAGTGATGCTACTAACTAACAGCCCAAGCATCCGCGACGTCATTTTATTTCCGCACCTACGACGCGCAGAATAATCGAAAAGCGGCGGGGATCAGCAAGAAAAAAGCCATTCTTTTAAGAATGGCTTTTTTCTGCTTAAAGAACTTACTAATTCTTAAGACCTGATTGAATAGGCTGTTAACGATATCGCTACGTATTTATCCAATCGCAATACAACTTAGGCACTAGCACTAGCGACCTACAACGTTGGCCCAGCGCTCAGCCACTTCGGGTGAGGTCATACAAGCCGCCTTATCAGTTACCACTCGAACCGCCCGCTCTAACAGCTGAATATCGGCCTCGTGCTGACGCGCCACGTGTGGATCTTCAAAAAACAGCACGCGCTGGCAACGATTCTCTAGAATCAACTCAGCAATTTGTGCATCACCCCCCAATGGACCACTCAAGTATGGCGTTACCCACTGGCGATCTGCAGGCCAACCTTTAGACCATGCCAACTCATTAAGACGACTGCCGGTAGTACCCGTTGCCACGCGCGACTCAAACTTCGATAACAAGTCAAAATGCTCGGCAGCAAACTCTACCATCTTTTCTTTCAAGGCATCGTGCGCAATCATTGCTAAACACTGCTGTGAAAAATCAAAGATAGATGCGTGTTGCGGATCAGGCTCAAAACCCCGATGCAACCGTTCAATTTCAACCCATTCTACCGCCCCCATCAATGTGGAAATAAATGGTCGACCATGAGTAATGCATTGCCGCTTTAAAGCCAAAGCCTCGGGGAAAATGGATGAAGGGTCAACGGGGTCGATTAAATAAATCGCCCCATCCAATGGCGGCGTGCCATCTGGGTAATCGGTGACGCGAGCAACGATTTTCATTAAGCCACCCTCGCGCCCATAGGGATAACGAATTAGCCCTTGATAACCCTGCAATAAGCCTGACGCTTCAATGGCATTGCAAGTACGCCCTACTGTGTGAAACTCGATGCCCAACTGACGAATGCCATTTGCCGAGCGTCTTAACCATTGAAACAATGCTGCATCAGGCGATCCGTGATGCAGCTGGTTTGCTGCTAAACCAAAACGTAGATTCATGTGTTCATTACACCGTGAAGGACTCACCGCAACCGCAAGCCGCTGTTTCGTTAGGGTTACGGAAGGTGAAGCCTTCGTTCAAGCCCTCTCGTTTGTAATCAATTTCAGTGCCATCGATAAAGGGCATGGCTTTCGGGTCGACAAAAACTGTTACACCGTGCTCTACAAACACGCTGTCTGCTTCGTTGACTTCATCTACAAAATCCCATTTATAGGCCATACCAGAGCAACCGGTTAGACGTACACCTAAGCGTAAACCAAGACCGGAACCACGCTTGGCCAAATGGCGACTAATATGATTTGCCGCTTGCTGGGTTAACGAAATAGCCATAATTACCTCTGAATAAATTAAATGCTTAAGCCTCAACAACAACGGCTTGAGCCAATTACAATTACTTTTACCGCTACCACCGTTTAGGCGGCCGACGCTGAACTTAATTGTGCTACTGCTAAGGCCCGTAGCGCTTGTACTGCCAAAATCGAACTGTGTACCTTTACGCTAGGCAGCTCGAGCGCTTGTGCCAGATCATTACTGCTTAACTGGGTAAGTTGCTCTAGATTTTTACCTTCAAGCCACTGGCAAACGTATTCCGCTACGGCAATGGTTGCTGCACAACCATAGGCCTTAAATCGCGCTTTACGAATACATTGCACATCGTCCAGCTGTATCTGTAAGCCTATAACTGCCCCTTGCTGCATTGTACCAACGAGTGCAGTACGTACGTTAGACTGCGAAGCGTCTAAGAGCCCTGCATGGGTAGGATACTTGAAATAGGTTTCAATTTTAGTGTTCTGCCGCATTCTTGCCTCTACGCACTTAAGCCTGCATGACTAGCATAGGTGGCTTGAGCATCTTCTCCCCATAAGGGGGACAATTCACGCAAGCGAGCCACACTGGACTGGATGGCACTTACTGCCGCGCTAACCTCTGCCTCGGTGGTCATACGCCCCAGAGAAATACGCAACGAACTGTGCGCCAGTTGATCGCTACGCCCTATTGCCTTCAATACGTACGAAGGCTCTAAGCTGGCCGATGTGCACGCCGAACCACTTGAGAGCGCCAAGCCGGCCAAATCCATCATCAGTGCTTCCCCTTCGATACCATCGAAGCTAACGTTCACGTTATTAGGCACACGGCTACTTAAGGACCCATTGATGTACATGGCAGGAATAGTAGATAGACCCTCTAATAACTGCTGCTGCAAGGCCGCAATACGCTGATTATCATCATGCTGCTCAGTTTGAGCCAACTCAAAGGCCTTACCCATGCCCACAATTTGGTGCGTGGCCAACGTGCCCGAGCGAAAACCACGCTCGTGTCCACCACCATGAATTTGTGCTTCTAAACGTATTCTGGGCTTGCGACGCACATACAGGGCGCCAATTCCTTTAGGCCCATATACCTTATGTGCCGACATCGATAGTAAATCGACATCTAAAGCCGTTACATCAACGGGGCATTTACCGACTGCCTGGGCGGCATCTACATGCAACAAGCTACCATTTTCACGGCAAAGCGCTGCAATCGCAGGAATGTCTTGGATCACCCCAATTTCATTATTCACCAACATCACTGACACCAAAATGGTATCAGGGCGCAGCGCTTTTCTAAGCTCGGCCAAATCTAACAAGCCATCTTCCTGTACAGGCAGGTAGCTGAGCTCGAAACCGCGCTTCTCTAGGGCCTTACAGGTATCCAGTACGGCCTTATGCTCGGTTTGTAAGGTAATGATGTGCTTACCCTTCG
>DATGRU010000266.1:0-5894 GCA_035303295.1 Paenalcaligenes sp. | reverse complement strand
GGATGCGGATATCGATTTGGCCGTAAAGCTAGTGGTCCAAGGAGGCTTTTCCTTAAGCGGACAGGCGTGTACCGGTACCAGTCGTGTTTTGGTTCATACGGCGGTAAAGGCCGAATTTAGAAACAAATTGCTCGAGGCCGTGCAGAAACTAAGCATCGGCAACGGACTAAAGAGCAATTACGATTTGGGGCCCATTGCGACTGAATCACAGATGCAGAGCATTTTAGAGTACATCGCTATTGGAAAATCCGAGGCAAAACTCCTGTGTGGTGGCGAGCGCTTGACCGATGGTGAGTTTGCGAAGGGCTTCTACGTACAACCTACCGTTTTTGACGGTGTGACACAGACTATGCGCATTGCGCGGGAAGAGATATTTGGTCCTGTGATTGCACTGATCGATATTGAGAGTTACGAGGATGCGCTCGCTAAAGCCAACGATACGGAGTATGGCCTGTCAGCGGCGATTGTGACGCGTAACCCTGAATATGCTCACCGCTTTACCAATGATATCGAGGCTGGCACCGTAAAAATTAACCGCACCACCACGGGAAACTTGGTGAATGCGCCTTTTGGTGGGTTAAAGCAATCCAGTACCTCAACCTTCCGCGAGTCGGGTCGGGCCGGGTTGGAGTTTTATACCCAAATTAAAACGGTTTACCGCGGCGTGTAATACGCCTTCTTATACAAGCTGCGCAGGTAGCGCGTTGATTCATTTTAATAAGTAGAGAAGAGACTCATGAGAAAGATTTTACGTTTGGAACAGCCCGAGGCACGTTTGATGGTGGATGCAGCGATTGCGAAATCAAAAGAAATCGGTGCGTTTGAGACGGTGTGCGTCGTGGATGAAGGCGGCTTTCCCATTGTGTTAGAGCGTATGGATGGTGCACGTATCACGGGCCCACAAATTGCGTGGAACAAGGCGTTCACCGCTGCCGCACACAAGCGTTCGACGCATTTATTCATGACTCCGCCTAACGGCCCAGCGCTACCCGGTAACGAGGCTTTTGGGATTCAGTGGAGCTACGAAGGGAAGTTCGCGGCCTTTGTCGGTGGTTTCCCGATCGTTGTAGATGACGAAGTGATTGGCGGTATTGGCCTGAGTGGCGGCAATGGCGAACAAGATATTGCTGCGGGCGTAGCAGGCTTACAAGCCTTAGCGGATGCCTTAGCTAAAGACGGCCATGAAGTCATCGTTCAGTCTGACATTAAAAAGTAAGACGGCGTAGGAAGGAGCAGGTTATGACACATCAGGTTGTGGTCATCGAAACAGGCGATCGTTTTGACGTTGCGGCGGATGAAAGCATTTTAGACGCCGCGCGACGCAACGGAGTGCAAATTCATAGTGAATGTGAGTTTGGTGGCTGTGGCACATGCCGCATTCAAGTGGTTAAAGGCCGCGTGCACTATGAAGACGATTTTTTACCGATGAGTGTCAGTGATGAAGAGCATGCAGAAGGCTTTACGGCTGCATGTCAGGCCCGTCTGCACGAAGACGTGGAAATCAGTCTGGCTAATCACATTGTGTCGTTGCCTGCTTCGCACGAATTAGTTTTGGAAGTGGCCGAGGTTAAGGATTTGTGTCAGGGGATTCGCCAGTTGGTATTGCAAGGCGAGGCCTTAAAAGACATAGAGTACTGGCCCGGTCAGTATGTGAACATTGATATGGGCGATGGCCAGCAACGCAGCTTTTCCATTGCTAACGCGAACAGCGCAGATGGTTGCTTGAGTTTGCACATACGTGAGATTGAAGGTGGTCGCTTTACCCAAAAGTTATTGCCCACCTTGCAACACGGGGCAAAGCTGAAGGTAACGATGCCCTTAGGCACGTTTTATTACCGAGAGAAAGATTGGCGGCCGATGGTGTTTGTTGCGACTGGCACAGGTATCGCGCCGTTGCGTGCGATGTTGGAATCGTTACTGGACAACGATGATTGTCCGCCCATCAGTTTGTACTGGGGCATGCGTAACGAAGCGGATTTGTACCAAATGGCTGAGTTTGAAGCGTGGGCGTCACGGTTATACGAATTCGAATTCGTACCCGTGTTGTCGCAGCCCAGTGCCCAATGGCAAGGGCGTAGCGGTTATGTACAGGATGCGATCATGGCTGACTTCGATGATTTGTCAGAGCACGCTATTTATTTATGCGGCTCGCCAGCCATGATTAACGATGCACGACGCCAGTTCGTTGAGCGAGGTGCTGATGCTGACTTTATATACGCGGATGCGTTTAACTTTCAGCACGATCTTGTAGGCCAAGATCTAAAAGCTGAAGTGGCTTAGGAGGTGGCTTCGCAAGCTTGCTGCGGGTAGCTTGTATCGTGAGCAGGCTTGAAGTTGAAACGGGGTAAGTGGAAAGCAGGTGTGCTGTGACGTACCGCGTTACGAGCAGCCAAGTAAGGAGCCACTTGCTCGCCAATGGGTTTTTCGTAATAACGTTTGAGTAATTCGTTCATGGTTAACACCTATTGATAGTCTATGAATTAAGTATACCAAACGCTCTGTTGCGATGCAAAATTTTCTAAGGGTTTACGCTAGGTGTTGGTCTAAATGTATAGCATTTGCAACAGTCTGTAGGGGTTTTAAGGAAGTGAAGTAGGGCGGTGTGCGCGGCGTTAATCTGCTTATATGCGTATACAGTATTCGTTAATAAGTAGTGTTTAGCGCGCTCTGCGCCAAAAACACGGGATTTAGTAGGTAGCTTATGCCGGTGATTGTTTTTCATAAAAATGGCGACACGCATAGCGGAGAAGTCAAAGAGAACACCAACCTTGTGGTTCGTGCAGGAATTCGTCAGTTTCCATTTCCGCACCTAACCTACGGTTGTGGAATGGGTAAATGCGCCAAATGTGCGTGTAAGGTGCTGGCGGGCGCAGAGCATTTGCCGCCCGCTAACTGGAAAGAGAAAAAGCAGCTGGGTGAGCGATTGGATGATGGTTATCGTCTGGCCTGCCAGTTATGGATTAACCACGACATTGAGTTGTCACAAGATACAGTGCAGGAGGCTTGATTATGTATGTTGTATTAACGACCAAGCCAGGCGAATACCGTAGTGAAGGCGGTCAGGGAGTGGAAGCAATCGCTGCGTATGAATATCGTTTTTACGGTAAGACCAAAGCGATTTTTACGATCGCCAAAATCACCGATGACGCTCGGGTGCTCATTATAGAAGAGGGGCCTGGCGGGACGACAAATAACATCGCAACGCGACAGATGGAGAAATTTGATTCGGTAGAAGCCGCTTATGCCGAACTGGAAAGTCTAACGCGTTTTGGGTCTATCGAAGCCGAGCTGGTTAAAGCGGCTTAAGTGGTAAAGCGATAAGAAGGGTTTGAGATGGTGGAAATTACGTTTTCTTCGAATAATGATTTTAAGGCGCAAGCGGCAGAAAATAGCAACCTGTTGCGTGTTTCGATTCGTGAAAAAGGGGGCATACCGTTTAAATGTGGGGGCGGTCTTTGCGGCACCTGCAAATGCAAGATTACGACCGGTATTGAAAATACCGATCAGGTAAAGCCTAAAGAGAAAAAGCATTTAACGCCGGAGGAAATCAGTGAGGGCTTCCGTATGGCGTGTCAAACCTTTGTGAACGGCGATATTACGGTAAGTTGGTGATATTGCAGTAAGTTGTTGAAATTACAGAATAAATATGATCTGCCTAAGGTGTAGATCAAGCGTATTATTAACGTAATAAATGGGCACATAATAGTGTGTAGTCAATCCGTAATAATAACGAGTGCTGAAGTTTTTGAAAAAGCGCATGATAGGTCTGGAGGTAATGTACGCGTTATCAGGGACCTATTATGTCGTTGCCAAATATCAATACCATTGGAGAACTAAAGCAGGCACTTACTCGTGATTACAACAAAATAAACAGCAAAATTTTTTCATCAGGTGTTGTCACCTTAAAGATCGAAGTTTTTGATGAAAAAATATTCATGTTAGCTGTGCATAAGCGGTTGGTTTCATTAGAGTATTTAAGTAAAGAAAGCCGATACGTTAGCGATCTGGCCGACTTTTACTTAATTAAGGCCTTTAAAACAGAAATGAGAGAGGTGCTAACGCAGAACTACGGTTTTAAGGTAGCGTCGATTTTTAAAGATTATGACAGTGTCGATGAGCTTTCATCCACACTGGTGCTGCTAGAAGAAAGTGTGCAGAAGTATTTGCCCTAATGCGTTGTATGCGCTATTAGGCCCATACCCTGACAATTTCCTCAAGCTGGCTGGTAGATAAGTCTTGTTAGCTTTTATCCTTAAATAAAAAAGCGCTTGATACCGCCGGCACTAAGTTTCGAGTCTAACTCGGGGCTTAGTGCCGGCTTTTTTTTGGAGGTGACAATGTTGAAAGTAGCAGATTTGTTTGATGCATTAAATGTCATTACAGGTGGGCGGATGGTTAGCTCGCTTGAGGAAGCTAAAGAGGAAAAGCATCCTTTTGTGATGTGGAAATCGTCGGGAATTTACGGCAAAGAAGTATTAGAGATTCCTGGTTTGATTCACGGTAATCCAGATAAGCCAATTAAAAAGGTGGCGGTATGCATGACCATGACCGAACTTGGCATTGAATTAGCCGGGGCGACGGGTGTGGATGCAATTGTGGCTCACCATCCTATTGCAGATGCCGCTAGCTGTGGGGGGGTGACCTTAAAAGGCTATTTGGACTTATACGATATCTCTGCCTTAGAGTGCCACGAAGCCTTCCATGGTTTACACCCCGGGATTGCTTATTTACATGGCCACCGAGTCATTAAAAGCGATATCTCGTACGCGGGCATTCACGGTAACGTGATGTTCATAGGCGAGCCGTTTGACGACGTAAAAACCATGGGCGATATGTTGGATAGGCTGGATGCGCACATGTGTTTGGAGGATGATGAAGCCTTACTGAAGTCCGAGCGCTTAATTAAAGGGGTGCCCGAGATCGAAGAGGTTAGTTTGCTGACTCGCGGTCGCGTTATGGTGGGTGAGCGTAGTAGCCCGGTGGGCAAAATATTGCATATTTTCCCGCACACCGGTTTTACCAAAGAGCACTTACGACAAGCCCTTGCTGAGAACCCCGATGTAGACACCGTACTCGCGTCTATTAGCCGCGTTTATGAGGGCCACGAGCTGCTTGAAGAGGCGCGTGCGCTGGGGGTGAATTTTCTGGTGGGTAATAGCCACGTGCTGGAAATACTGGAAAATGGCTTGCCACTGGCCTATGCGCTGGATCGCTTGCTGGAAGGGGTGGAGATCGTGGTGTTCCGCGATCGGGTTACCTCTACGCCTTTAGCCAGCGTGGGACATCAACAATTAAAACAGTATGCGCAGCAGTTTTCAGAAGCACACCTAGTGGGAAAAAACATTCTAAGTTGTCATGCCTGATGCCACTACCCCAAAGGAGTATGGAGCAATGAGTAATAAGACAATAAAGCTGGATGGCGCGGTCGACGTCACCACAGCAGAACAACAATCAAAACGGCGCCCAATAGAACGGATTGAAGCAGTGGGTTTATTCTTTCTAGCCTTGGGATTAACGACTTTATTTTTTTCACCAGGGACCTTAGCCGGTGCCTTCGATAAAGTGCTGCAAACCGCTAAGCCCGTCGTGGTGGATGTGTTCTTAACGGGTAATGTGGGGGTGGCTGTCATTATTAGCGTCATTATTGGGCGCTTACTGGAACGTTTGGGCTTCACTGACGCCATGATGCGGGTGTTTTTGCCTGCTATGCGCTTAATAGGCGTGAACCCCGCGGTAATTATCCCCAGCGTATACAACATTTTTGGGGATATTAATGCCGCTGGGCGTATTTCTGGTCCGTTGCTGAAGCGTGCTGGTGCCACTAAAGATGAACAGAAAATGGCGGTGGCTACCATGGTGCAGTCGCAGCAATCCTTCTCTACGTTTATGTTGGG
>DATGRU010000265.1:0-8174 GCA_035303295.1 Paenalcaligenes sp. | reverse complement strand
TGGAAGAGCAGGCCGAACTGTCGCGTAAAGCACAAGAAGCTGCAGAGCAAGCCAAAAAAGGCGCTTAATACCTACTCGTTATGTAGCGTTGTTGCCGTTGGTTAAAGGTTTGACTATGGTTTAGCGGTGTGTGGTACATATAAAGAATACGTATTTGTTGGAGGAAGTGGGTAGTGAGTCTTCCCGTTTTGTATTCTTTTAGGCGTTGTCCTTACGCGATGCGTGCACGCCTCGCCATTGCATCCAGCGAGCAACCCTGCATGTTGCGCGAAGTCGTGCTGCGCAATAAACCCGAGGCCTTGTTACAGGCCTCCCCTAAAGGTACGGTGCCGGTGCTGGTTATTGGCACGCACGTCATCGACGAAAGCTTGGACATCATGCTGTGGGCACTAAAGCAGTCGGACCCCGAGTCGTTGCTGAACCCCCAAAAGGGGGATTTGGCGCAGATGCTTGCGCTTATCGCAGAAAATGATGGGGCGTTTAAACAGGCTTTAGATCGTTATAAATATCCACAGCGCCATGCCGAGCATATTGAGGTGGGGGCTGATGAGTTTGCTAGCATTCATCGTGATAAGGGGGCCCAGTGGCTGCAAAGCCTTGAGCAACGGCTGTCGCAGCATCCTTATTTATTTGGCGCACAGTTATCGATGGCCGATTTAGCTATTGCTCCTTTTGTGCGGCAGTACGCGCATACCGATATCGATTGGTTTAACGAGCAAGACTGGCCAAATTTGTTGGTTTGGTTACGTCGCTTTTTAGAGTCCACCCGTTTTCTTCGGGTCATGGAGAAGTACGAACCATGGACGCCACAACGTCCTAAAATTATGTTCCCGCCGCCCCAGCCATAAAAAATCAAAAGGCCTGAGTTCAGTGCAATACCGAACTCAGGCCTTTGTCGCTGCATTTCTAACTGCCTAATTTCTGGGGAAAGGGCAGTTCACTACAGGTAGTGGCTTTGTTTGCTGGTGGCCAGCTTATTCTTGCATGCCCGGAGCAACGCACGAGAACCCGCCATCCACATGCGTAATTTCACCGGTAATACCTGCAGCTAAATCAGACAGCATGAAGGCGGCCACGTTGCCGACGTCTTCAATGGTGACGTTACGGCGCAGCGGAGAATAGGTTTCTACGAACTTCAAAATGGATGAGAAGTCTTTAATGCCGCTGGCAGCCAGAGTTTTGATGGGGCCTGCGGAAATAGCGTTAGCACGGATGCCGCGTGGGCCTAATGACGCAGCCAAGTAGCGCACGCTGGCTTCCAACGAGGCTTTGGCTAAACCCATGGTGTTGTAGTGAGGAACGGCTTTTTCTGCACCCAGATAAGTCAGAGTCAGCACCGAACTGCTGCGTCCTTCTAGCATAGGTAACGCCGCTTTAACCAAAGCAGGGAAGCTATAGGCTGAAATGTCGTGAGCGATGCGGAAAGCTTCTCGCGACAAGCCATCCAGAAAATCACCCGCAATGGCTTCGCGAGGTGCAAAACCAATTGAGTGAACCAGCCCATCAAGGCTATCCCAGCGCTCGCGTAATGCCGCGATTGCGGTGTCGATGTGCTGATCATCAGCTACATCGAGGGGTAGCACAATATCGCTGCCTAATTCTGCAGCATAACCTTCTACACGCTCTTTAAAGCGATCACCGACATACGAGAGGGCGATTTCAGCGCCTTGCTGATGACAGGCCTGCGCAATGCCGTATGCGATAGAGCGGTTTGAAATGACTCCGGTAATAAGGATGCGTTTGCCTTCTAGAAAGCCCATGCTGATGTGTCCTTTTCGTTTTTTACTATAGTAGGGTAGTGGTGCTTAACCACGTATTTGGGTACCTGGTACACGAAGACGGTAACCAAGTTTTAGTGTGTTGCTTTTTAAATTGTTCAGTTTTTGTAGTTCGCTGACAGTTGTATTGTACTGGCGAGCTAAGCCAAACAAGGTATCACCTCGTTTAACGGTATGGGTGAGTACATTGGGTTGACGCCGCATCACCGTCACATCCGACTGGGAACGACTGGCGTTTTTAGAGGCATTAACCGCCGCATTGGTATCCAATGAAGCCAGCTGGATGCCGATAGGGTCGTTAGCCGCCGTTTGCGTGGCATTCATATCAATGGGTACTAAAAGGCCTTGGGCGCTTGCCAGCGTTTGCTTGGCAGTTAGTCCATTTAAACTGCGTAACTCGGCAATACTGATGCCATGACGCTGGGCAATGGCGGAAATGCTTTCACCACGTTCAGGCTGATACACGCGCCAGTTACTTAGGTTGCCGGTGTAGGCGGCGATATTTGCATTAAAAATATCCACCCGATCTTTAGGTAAAAGCAATTGCGCACGATCGGCTGGGATCACGGCCCGCTGGTAGGATGGGTTGAGGAACTTAAATTCTTCAATCGACATTTCGGCCAGACGCGCTGCAACTTCCACTTCTATGTCGTCGTTACGTTGTACGGTAACGAAATAGGGTTCGTTGTGTACTTCGGGTAGCGTGATGCCGTAGCGTTCAGGGTTAGTAATAATGTTTTTGATGGCTTGCAATTTGGGCACGTAATTTTGTGTCTCGCGAGGCATCTTTAGTGATAAATAATCGCCACCCAGCCCTTTTGCAGCATTGCGCTCAATGGCCCGACGTACCGCACCTTCCCCCCAGTTGTACGAGGCCAGTGCTAAATACCAGTCGCCTTGAAATTCATATAAGTAGTTCAAGTAGCGTAAGGCGGCATCGGTTGATGCGATCGGGTCGCGACGCTGGTCTTGCCACGAGTCTTGCTGCAAGTCGTAATACTTGCCTGTGCTAGGAATAAACTGCCACAGACCCGAAGCATGCGCTTTAGAGTAGGCCTCGGGGTTATACGCACTTTCAACGAAGGGCAGCAGCGCCAATTCGGTGGGCAAGCCACGCTCTTCAAGTTCATTGACGATATGGTAGAGGTAACGGCTAGCACGTTCGCTCATGCGTAACACCGATTTCGGATGTGACGCATAGTAGTTGGTCCAGTGCGTTACCAGTTCAGTGTTAAGGTTAGGTATCGCATAGCCGCGGCGGATCCGGTCCCAGATGTCTCGGGGTGGATTCGTTAAGTCGATGGTGCGAGAGGTATCCGCAGCAATGATAGGCCCTGAGTCATGTTTAGCAGAGTGGTTTTGGCTGGCGCAACCGGCTAACACAAGGGTGAAGCAGAGTATAAATAGGCGTATGACGTTCATGGTTAGACGTTAAAAGTTGTTTTTCCATTCGCGTAAACAGGCAAATACATTAACAGCGTCGTTAAGTGGTTTACCTGCATAAGCCTGCGCAGCATTCATAACAGCAGGGTGTTGCGTACGTATAAACGGGTTGGTCTCTAGTTCGGTTGCCAGCGTGGTTGGAACGGTAGGCAAGCCTTCCTTACGTTGTGCCTGAGCTTGTTTCCAGCGATTTTGCAATGCTGGGTTAGAAGGCTCTACCTCAAGGGCCCACTGCAAGTTAGATAGTGTATATTCGTGCGCACAGCATACCAGTGTGGCAGGCGGCAAAGACGATAGTTTACCCAGAGATGCACTCATTTGGGCAGGGGTACCTTCGAATAAACGGCCGCAGCCAGCAGAAAAAAGTGTATCACCACAGAATAACAGGGGTTGCGTGGGTGTATCGTTACAGAAATACGCAATATGCCCAGCTGTATGACCCGGAATATCCAAGACTTGAAACTGTAAAGAGAGCGCCTCAATATGAATCACATCATCTTGCTTTAGGGCGACATCACGTTGGGGTATGCGTTCACTAGCCGGACCATAAACGGTAGCGTCCGGAAATACACGACGCAGTTCATCTACACCGCCTACGTGATCGCCATGATGATGTGTAATTAAGATAGCGTCTAAGCGTAAATTGTGTTGTTCTAAGTAATTCAGTACCGGTTTGGCTTGGCCTGGGTCGACGACGACGGCCTGATTGTTTTTTTCCAGTAGCCAAATGTAGTTGTCGTTAAAGGCCGGAATGGGATACAGCCTTAAAGTTGGGTGTGAATCAGAACTTAGTACGTTTTTCATAAGGCAGGAGGTAAGTTAACTGTGGATCAGGCTTTAATTGCCGCTGTTGCGCAGTGGTTCTACACCACTCCGGGCCGTTATGTTCGCGCTTGGGAGCATCGAAAAGTGAACAGCATGGTAACCAATACGTTTGGCTATCATGCCATACAACTAGGACTACCGCATTGGGACCTGCTTCGCGCGAATCGTATCCCACATAAAGTGTGTACCTATGGTGGGCTTGATAGTAGCGAAATTAATCGTAAGGGTTTGATTGTTTGCGCGCCCGATGCCTTGCCGTTTGCATCGGAAAGCGTCGATCTTATTGTATTACCTCATATATTAGAGTGTGCAAGCGATCCGCATCAGGTGCTGCGTGAAGCCGACCGTGTGTTGGTGCCTGAAGGGAAGCTAGTCATTACGGGTTTCAATCCTTATAGCTTATGGGGGATTCGCGAGCGGGTACCCGGTTTAGAGCCCCTGATGCCGGTCAGGCCATCCCATCATTTATCACAAGCGCGCGTGTGTGACTGGCTGTCGTTACTATCGTTTGATATTGAAGATGCTGCGCAAGGCTGTTTTGCGCCATATTGCACAAGTCGGAAGTGGTTGCGGCGCTGGGCCTTTATGGACGTAGCCGCGCAACGCGGCTGGCCGATGGGTGGTGCCGTTTATGCTGTGTCGGCCATTAAGCGCGTAAACTCCATGACCTTAGTAGGTATGAACTGGTCGAAAAAGAAACAGCGCGTTGCGCGAGGAGCCGTACCGGTAGCGCGGCGTGAGGCGAAGGTATATCAATCACATGAGTAGTCGGGTAGAAATTTGGACGGATGGGGCATGCAAGGGCAACCCCGGTGTGGGTGGTTGGGGAGCGCTACTAAAGCATGGCGTGCACACCAAAGAAATTTACGGTGGTGAAACGAATACCACAAACAACAGGATGGAACTTTTAGCGGTCATTCAAGCCTTAAAGATGTTAAAAAGGCCATGTTTGGTTACCGTTCATACTGATTCTCAATACGTTCAAAAGGGCATGAGCGAATGGCTGGAAAATTGGAAGCGAAGAAACTGGCGCACGGCAGGCAAAAAACCTGTTAAAAATGCCGATCTTTGGCAAGAGCTCGATGCTTTAGCTCAACAACACCAGCTAACGTGGACATGGGTCAGAGGCCACGTTGGCGACCCGGGTAATGAACGAGCAGACCAGCTCGCCAATCTGGGTGTGGAAAGTGTGTTGTCACGTAACGAGGACTGAATGAATACGCGTAAATGGTTTTGGGTTCTGGCGATTGCTGTAATGGTTGGGTTGGTGCTTTTTTTAGGCGGCGGTCAAAAACTGGCCCAATATATTGGTGGTGGCGAAGCACAAACAGTTTCGCAAACCAGCCCAGAGTTAAGTCCTGATCAGCAGCAAGCGTTGCCGGAACCTACCCCGTCTGAGCTGACGATCGATGAAGAGCTGAAACGGGTGAATGTGGAGACCGCTTCAGCAGAGCTTCGTCAAATGGCGCGTCAAATTAATGCAGTAGGTTCGTTGCGTGCACGTGACTCGGTAATGCTGCGGGCAGAAACCAACGGGCGTATTACCGAAGTGGCCTTTGACGAAGGCTTAGCAGTCACGCGGGGGCAGGTACTTATTCGTCTTGACGACAGCATTGTGAAAGCGCAGTTGCAAGAAGCGCAGGCTAAATTAAGTTTGGCTAATAGTCAGCACCGTCGTTCCCAACAATTAAGTCAGCAGGGTTTCATTAGTTCCCAAGCACGTGATGAAGCGGCAAGTCAGTTGCAGGTAGCGCAGGCCAGTGTGGCCTTAGCGCAGGCACAACTTGATAAAACCATGATTCGTGCTCCCTTTGACGGTTTAGTGGGGTTAAAAAATATTTCGGTGGGCGATTACCTAAGCCCCGGTGTCGAGCTCATCGCTATCGAGGCGGTTGATCCATTAGAGGTAGATTTCCGCATCCCCGAACACTATTTATCTGAAATTACCGTCGGCTTACCCATCGATGTGCGCTTGGATGCGTTTCCCGGAAAGGTTTACCGCGGCGAGGTGGGGGCGATTAGCCCGGTTGTAGACGCTACCGGACGCTCCTTGTTATTGCGAGCGCAGGTGCCAAACAGCCAAATGATTTTGCGTCCCGGCTTGTTTGCGCGTGTCACCCTCGAGCTAGGAACCGACGAAGTAGTCATGGTGCCCGAGTCAGCCATTACCCCATCGGGCGGTGCGCAGTATGTGTTTAAAGTTGTGAATAATGTAGTGCAACGCATCGAAGTGTCGGTAGGCTTACGCCGCGACGGTTGGGTTGAAGTGGTAGGTATTGATGCCGGCGATGAAATTGTTGTATTGGGTACGCAAAAAGTGGCTGAAGGTACGGTCGTCAACGTGGTTAATCAATAAGGCCTTCGCTTAATTAGATCTCACTCCTATGTTGCTTTCAGATACGTGTATACGCCGGCCTGTATTCGCCACTGTTCTATCGCTACTCATCGTACTGGTGGGGCTGATTTCTTACGATCGCTTAACCGTACGTGAGTACCCCGCTATCGACGAGCCGGTGGTCTCCGTGTCTACCACCTATACCGGCGCCTCGCCCGAGGTTATTGAGTCTCAGGTAACGAAGCCACTAGAGGATCAGTTAGCGGGTATTGAAGGGGTCAATGTGATGACCTCGCGCAGTCGTTTTGAGCGCAGCCACATTAATATTAAATTCCACCTTGATCGCTCGCCCGAGGCCGCCGCCGCGGAGGTGCGAGATAAAGTGTCGCGAGCACGTCGCTTTTTACCCGACGAGGTGGATGAACCCATTATTAGTAAGGTTGAGGCCGATTCCACACCGATTATTTATATTGGGGTAGACCTAGGCGATTACGACCCAATTCGGGCTTCAGATTACATTAACCGCTATGTAAAAACACGTTTATCGGTGTTGCCCGGTGCCGCTGAGGTGCGTGTGTTTGGTGAGCGCTTACCTTCTATGCGGATCTACGTTGATCGGGCTCGTATGGCGGGTTATGCCTTAACGGTGCAAGACATTGAGGATGCCTTACGCAGTCAAAATATTTTAATTCCAGCGGGGCGTATTGAGTCGCGCGCGCGTGAGTTCTCGGTGGTGTCGTCCACCGACTTACAAACCGTGGAAGAGTTTAAAAACATTATTGTTTCTCGGGTTAACGGTTTCCCGGTGCGGCTAGGGGATATGGCCGATGTGCGGGTGGCCGCAGCGGAAGAGCGCGTGTTGTCGCGCTTTAATGGAAATAACAGCCTGTCCATCGGTGTAACCAAACAGTCCACTGCCAACCCGCTGGATTTATCTGTAGCGGTGCGTGCTGAGGTTGACGAAATCAACCGTAATCTACCGGGCAACATGCAGTTGGTGATTACTTACGACAGCTCAATCTTTATTCAAGAGTCGATTAAATCGGTTTACATCACCATTGCCGAAGCGATTGTGCTGGTGATGTTGGTCATCGTGTTCTTCTTGCGTAATCTGCGTGCTAGCCTAATTCCAATCGTGACGATACCGGTCTCGCTAATCGGGGCTTTCGGGCTGATGTACGCCTTCGGTTTTTCAATTAACACCCTTACCTTGCTGGCGATGGTATTGGCCATCGGCTTGGTGGTGGACGATGCGATTGTGGTGCTGGAAAACGTTTACCGCCATATCGAAAACGGTATGGACCGCATGGCGGCATCGTTCTTGGGGATTAAAGAGATTGCTGGCGCGGTAATTGCCATGACCCTTACGCTGGTGGCTGTGTTTGCACCTTTAGCCTTTGCCACCGGACGTACTGGTAGGTTGTTTATCGAGTTTGCGCTCACTCTGGCCGGAGCCGTACTGGTGTCGGGCTTTGTGGCATTAACGCTAACGCCGATGATGTGTTCCACCTTATTGCGTGAGCAAAAACCGGGCCGTATCTCACAAGCCATCGAGAATTTGCTACAGAGCCTTACCCGTTTATACCGTCGCGGTTTAATACGCGCTTTGCGTAATCGAGTATTGGTGATCGTTGTAGGGCTGGTCGTGGGAGGCTGCAGCGCGTTGCTCTTTACGATGCTCGAGAGAGAATTAGCGCCTACTGAAGACCGAGGTGTGATTTTTGGGGTGGTCAGTGCGCCCGAAGGCGCCACGCTCGACTACACCTTAAATAGCGTGCAGCAAATTGAAAAGA
>DATGRU010000264.1:0-4028 GCA_035303295.1 Paenalcaligenes sp. | reverse complement strand
TGTATATAATGCGAATCTTTATCATTATTAATAAAAGAGGTGCTCGTGAAATACCGAATCCAACTTGCCGGTCTCTGCGCGGCCTTTGCGATGTCGACTTCTGTGTCGGCGATTGAGCTTGAACACAGCCTCGGTAGTGTTACGTTGCCATCGGCTCCTGAAACTATCGCTACGTTTGATCTGGGTGTGTTAGATAGCTTGCACACACTAGGTGTGCCTGTGCAAGGTGTGCCAAAGTCGATGTATGAAGGCCATTTGGCACCCTATAGCGATGCTACGGTTGTGGGCACCTTGTTTGAGCCGGATTACGATGTACTAAAAGAATTAAAACCCGACTTAATTGTGGCGGGTCGTCGTTCGCAACCGGCTATGGAGCAATTACAAGAAATTGCGCCTACCGTTGTGTTCTTAAATGATGATCAGTCATTCATCGAGGGCTTTAAACGCGATAATTTAGCGTTAGCTTCTGTGTTTGCTAAAGAAGAACAGGCTCAAGGTGCGATTAATGCTATCGAAAGCGATGTAAAAGCGTTGCATGAGGCTAACAAGGGTAAAACGGGTGCCTTGCTGTTCGTGGTGAATAACAATGTAATTGCCCACGCACCCGGTGATCGTTTTGGTTATGCCTACGAGCTAACGGGCTTAGAGTCGGTGCTACCCGCACGTGATCCCAATGAACCTGTTGCGCCGCGTCCAGAAGCCGGTTCGCCTGAGGCAAAAGCCGCAGCCGAAGCACGGGCTAAAACAATTTCCACACTGGCTAAGGCTGAGCCCGATTGGTTAATTGTGTTGGATCGTGGTGCCATTAACGGTGCCGAGAAAACAGCCGCTGCCACCTTGGAAAACCATCCAGAGCTTAGCCAAACTGCAGCGTTTAAAGCAGGCCGAGTCGTCTACGTAGACCCGAACGGTTGGTACATTATCGGCAGTGGCCTAACGAACTTAAAGGCGATTACCGAATCATTACTGGCGCAAATGAAATAAACGACAGTGCTGTAAGTTTTATAGACTAAAAAGAAATAATTAAAATCAAAAAGTATATTTTAGGCTTCAATTGTAATAATTGAAGCCTAAAACAATTGTTTCGCTACATATTCTGTCTAGTATGATGCTTATATGTATCAGGCTGTTAAATTATATGTGCTTACCTTATAATCTGCCTTGTTTACTAACAGGGGGAAATAGGAATGGCAACAGTTTTAACAAAATTTATCGTTTCGGCATCACTCGTCGTATTTTCTGCAGCAGTTGTTGCACAAACGCCTGCAGCGCCTGCAGCCGCTACAACTGAAAGTTCGGCTACTACAGGTGCAACAGCCGGTAGTTCCACAGGAACGGGTGCAGCTGGTTCAAGTGCGGGCGCATCCGCAGGTGCGGGTGCCGGAGCTGGAGCCGCGGCGGCTGGCGTTAGTGCAGCGGCTATTTCGGTTCCAGTAGCTGCTGTGGCAGTGGGCGCAGTCGCTGTAGCGGGTATTGTTGCTGCAGCAGCGCAATCATCGGGTAGTAGTGATAGCGGTACCAGTCACTCTATTACTCCTAGCCACCACTAAGGTCCGTTTCTGGGCTGGTTTTCCGGCCCTTGTTTTTAAGGTTATGTAATGAGCCTCGCTGTGCGTGGCCGTTTGTGGCGGACGGTAGTTGCTTCTGTAACGGTTTTGGTTGGGGCTGGTTTTAGCTCAACAATAGGGGCCCAACCTAGCAGTATGGGCTTAACGGGCTTGATCCATATGCCCAGCGCTCGCATGGAGGCTGATGGCAGCTTCATCGCTGGTTATGCGCACGCTAAACCCTATAGTGCACCATACGTTTCTGTTCAAGCTTTGCCTTTTTTGCAATTGGCAGGGCGCTATACCCGTATACACGGCATTGATACAGGCGTAACGCCCGGTTGGGAAAACTATGGCGATTACAAAGATAAGGCAGCGTCCTTTAAGTTACGCTTACTTCCTGAAAATGCATGGGGCTACCGTTGGATCCCCGAAGTTGCGATAGGTGGCGACGACTTACATGGCACCAAGTTATTTGCCAGTCAGTTCGTTGCTGCAAATAAACAAGTTAATGTGGCCGGTGTGAATGCCGACTTCACACTGGGTTATGGCAGACAGCGTATCGGAGGTTTGTACGGTGGTGCGCGGCTAAGCCTAGACTCGTTGCCTTCGTGGGTCGTTGTGGTTGAGTACGATCGTACGAATTATCACTATACCGATCATTACTCACGTACGGGTTTGGCGCCGCGTAGCAAAGGGGCGTGGGGCGGGGCGCTTGAGTATCGCTACGGTTCTTTATCGCTACAAGCTGGACGTATGCATGGTCAAAATGTGTACAACGTTTCACTCAATTTACCGCTGCAAAAGCGCGAGTTCATACCCAAGCTGGAAGAGGCGGGGCCGTTTGCGAATGGGGCGTGGGCAAGCTCGGCAGCGCGACCTACTGCACTGCAATGGAATGAAGATGAGCAATGGCGCTTGCGCATGTTGCAGGCCTTCTACACTGAAGGTTTAACTAATGTAAAGGTAGCGTGGCGTGACGGCGTGTTGGCTTTGTCTTTTTCCAGCGCTCGTTATCGTTATGCGACACGTGGTATAGGCCGTGCAGCGTTATTAGCGCTTGCGCACGCGCCGGTCGAGACCGAGCGCATGGAGCTGACCTGGGAAACCCATGGTATGGGCGGTATGACGTGGTCTTTTTATGATGTCACGGTTTTACAGCGCTACTTCGCTGGTACAGCGTCTCGCGCTCAATTAGCGCATGCAATGAGCTTGCATTACGCCGACCCCAAGGGGCGTAGTGAAGCGGCCCGTGCTAACGATATCAATGAAACGTTGTACGAATTGGCGCAACAACGCACAGGGCGTTTTGCTTTTAACCGGAATTTGGTGGCATTCAGTGCTAATGCACCCGGGTTGGCTACGTTTTCAGTTAACCCATACATCACTACCTACCTGAACGACCCAAGTGGGGCGTTTAAGTACGACATAGGTTTAAACCTGAATACCAATATCACGCCAGCACGAGGCTGGCTGATTAAGGGTGGGGTAATGGGTAGCCTTAGCGAGAACATCAGTGATGTAACGCAAAAGTCGAACTCTTTGTTGCCCCATGTGCGTTCTGATCTGGCTGAGTTTCGTAAAGCGGCACGCGTTAAGGTGAATCATCTTACGCTTAGCCGTTATTGGCATCCGGCCACCCGTACGTACGTTCGAGCTTCGGCTGGTTTGTACGAAGAAATGTACGGCGGGGTGGGTGTTCAGGCGTTGCACCTTGATAGGCGCGGGCGTTTTGCTTGGGACGTTGCCGTCGATGCGGTGCAAAAGCGTAATTACAAGGGAACAGGTTTTGCTGATTACAAAACCGTTACCGCAATTGGTTCCATGCATTATCGGGTACCGGGGCTGGAGGGGGTAACGGCTACTGTACGTGCAGGTCGTTTCTTAGCCCGCGATGTAGGGGTGCGCTTTGAGTTAAGCCGTACCTTCCGTTCGGGTATCGAGTTGGGTGTTTGGTATACGCGCACCAACGGTAACGATATTACCTCTCCTGGGCGTCCGGGCGATCCGTATTACGACAAAGGGGTGTTTATGCGTATCCCCTTATCCACGCTTACCGTGCGTGATACGTCATCACGAATTAGTTTCGGCTTGGCTCCATGGAATCGAGACGTGGGTCAGATGGTTGGGTCACCGGGCGATTTGTATGGATTAATGCGCGATAGCTGGCTGGACAACGCATTGGAAGGTGATAGCTTGCGATCCTTTAGCGATGTGTATGGCGAGGATAGACCATGAACCAACGGCTCGCTGTATACCGCTGGGTTGTAGCGGTGCCGTTAGTGGTGATGGCACTGCTGTTGAAGCCTGCATTGGCCGAACAGCCTTCGTTAAGTATTCCTGCCAACTCCTCAAGTGATGCGGACCATGTCGCACAGTGTAGTGTGCTTGACCTTGAGCTGCAGCACCGTTACGAGGGCCAGTGCCTGAATGGGTTGGCCCACGGGCAGGGGGTAGCGCGAGGTGATCACAATGCTTTCT
>DATGRU010000263.1:0-8187 GCA_035303295.1 Paenalcaligenes sp. | reverse complement strand
TCGATTATTGCGTATTTCAAAATCGTCATCGATAGGAAGGGCGGTGGTTGAGTCTGCGTGAAATAAGCGCTCTTCCAGCCCTAACATTAGGATGGTATTAAGTTGGGATACTACACGTGCGGCCCAATAGTAGCGCTGCATAAAGACTTCACTGGCCAAACGGTCGGGTGTGGCCTCAAAGCCATAAATTTCGGCCAGTTTAGGCTGGATATCAAACAATAGTCTGTCTTCAGCGCGGCCGCATAATAAGTGAAGTTCCACGCGCAAACGCATAAAAGCCAAACTTACGCGCTCTAAAGCTCGTAACTCGGCTTCAGTCAGCAATTGGCTTTCTGCAATGTCTTTCCAGCTTTTGCCTAAACCAGCTGCCATGGCAAGCCATTGCAGCATTTGTAAGTCACGTAGGCCCCCTGGGGATTCTTTACAGTTTGGTTCTAAGGCGTAGGGCGTATCGTGGTATTGCTGATGGCGCTGACGCATCTCAGCCCGCTTGGCTACATAAAATGCTTTCGGATCAAGGTTGGTATATAAGCGGTGGCGTAATTCGATAGCGGTGGTTTTAAGCCCTGCCACCCAGCGGGCTTCAAGTAAAGAGGTTTGCGTGGAGATATCCGCATCGGCTTCTTCTAGGCATTGTTCTACGGTACGTACCGCGTGGGCCGGTTTTAAACCGGCATCCCACATTGCCGCCAGCAGCTGTTCTACACGTTGCGTATCGATGCTGTCGGGTTCATGCTGCAGAACAATAAGCAGATCTATATCAGATTCTGGGTAAAGCTCTTGTCGTCCATAACCGCCTACCGCGCATAATGCTGCCCCTGTGGGCAGCGGGTGTTTCAGTAGGAGCGCACGGAGACAACGATCAACCCCGTGGCTGAGGCGTCGCAGTAATAAATCGGGACGCCGGTTTTGCTCATAGCGGGCAATAGTGCGCTGTCGGTGCTTGAGGTAATTCGCTTTATCTGGATCAGACGAGCGCATTGCTATTGTCCTATTGCTGAAAACCTTTAACAAAGGAAGGGGGGTTCGGCATATTTGGTGAAACAGTTAGCACTTCGTAGCCGGTTTCAGTAACCAAAATACTATGTTCCCATTGCGCAGAAAGGCTACGGTCTCGAGTAACCACTGTCCATTGATCAGGTAGGGTTTTGATGTCGCGACGTCCGGCATTAATCATAGGCTCAATCGTAAAGATCATGCCCGGCTTCAGCAGCTCTCCCGTACCGGGTTTGCCGTAGTGCAGTACTTGTGGGTCTTGATGGAACTGTTGACCAATACCGTGACCGCAGTATTCGCGTACTACGGAATAGTTACGTCCTTCTGCGTGTTGCTGAATAACGTGTGCTACATCGCCTAAGCGGGCACCGGGCTTCACTTGCTCTATACCCAGCCACATGCATTCGTATGTGGTTTCGACTAGGCGACGCGCCAGAATAGAAGGCTCGCCGATATAGTACATACGGCTGGTATCACCGAACCAACCATCCTTAATCACGGTTACGTCAATATTAAGAATATCGCCGTTTTTTAGAACCTTATCGCCCGGTATACCATGGCAAATAACATGGTTAACAGACGTGCAAATTGAGCCGGGGAAGGGCGGGTAACCGGGAGGGGCATACCCTACGGTAGCCGACTTCACATGTAGGGTATTAGTAATAAAATCCATGCACAGACGATCCAGTTCTGCGGTGGTAACGCCGGCTTTGACATACTGATCTAAAAAATCCAGCGTCGCGGCTGCAGCCTGACATGCTGCCCGCATTTTGTCTAAATCTGTGGGATCTGTGACGATTGTGCTCATATTGACTTGAATAGATTGGTTAAAGAATAGTAGAATTATAGGCTTTCCTAAATTCTAGCTATGGGTTTTGCTTTTAATGCGTTTTTCGCGAGCTTGCGGCGAACACATGGTTAGCTTGGAAATACTGATCAGTTCAGGTTTTATGTTTTTAGTGTAAACCTTGCGCTCATCTTTAGATACTACGGTATCCACATTGTAATTCGGCTTTACGCTTATGCTGCTTATCAGCAGGTTGTTAAGTCATTTTTAGTAGCAGTAAATCGCGCGCCCGCTCGTCTCGGGGTGTCTGGGAACATGCCATTGTGCAGGGTCCTTACCGGATACAGAACGGGTGCAAGAAATAACCCTTGGAGAAAACCATGTCTTTAATGCGTGAAATGTTGGAAGCAGGTGTCCACTTTGGTCACCAAACCCGTTTTTGGAACCCAAAGATGGAGCAATACATCTTTGGTCAGCGTAACCGTATCCATATCATCAACTTGGAAAAAACAGTTGTTAATTATTTGGATGCGCAGAAATTCATTAGCCAGATCGCAGGTCGCGGCGGCAATGTACTGTTCGTAGGCACAAAGCGTGCGGCTCGTGAGCTAGTGGCTGCAGAAGCCGAGCGTTGCGGCATGCCTTACGTAGACAGCCGTTGGTTGGGCGGTATGATGACCAACTTCAAAACAGTAAAAACTTCTATTAAGCGTCTTAAAGACATGGAAGCCCAGCTTGCTGAAGGCGCTCTCGAGCGCATGACCAAGAAAGAAGGCTTGCTGTTCGAACGCGAAATGGAAAAACTGAACAAGTCGATTGGTGGTATTAAAAACATGAGCAAATTGCCTGATGCTCTGTTTGTTATCGACGTTGGTTACCATAAAATCGCTGTAGCAGAAGCCCGTACTTTGGGTATTCCTGTTGTGGCAGTTGTGGATACCAACCACTCCCCAGAAGGTTTGGCTAAAGTAATTCCTGGTAACGATGACTCGGCTAAAGCGATTGCATTGTACGCTCGTGGAATGGCTGACGCTGTGCTCGAGGGCCGCAACCAAGCACTTAGCGGTTTGGTTGAAGAAATCCGTGAAGGCGAAGAGTTTGTGGAAGTTGAAGCAGATGCCGACGCAGCTGCTCAAGACGAAGCAAACAACGAAGAGTAATTTTCGTTAGAAAACCCTGCCTTGCGCAGGTGGTGGCTGTTGCTGTCACGCAGTTTGCACAGCCATCGCTTAAGATTACCGCATCTGCCCCGGTTGTTCACCGGGGCGTGTCTTACAGAATTGGAGAATATCGTGGCTCAAATCACAGCATCGTTAGTTAAAGAGTTGCGCGAAAAAACCGACGCGCCAATGATGGAGTGCAAGAAAGCGCTTGTTGAAACTGATGGCGATCTGGCTAAAGCAGAAGAGCTTTTGCGCGTTAAATTGGGCAGCAAAGCTAGCAAAGCCGCTTCACGTATTACGGCAGAGGGTTTGGTTAGCGTACATATTTCTGAAGATGGCAAAGTAGGTGCTATCGTTGAAATCAACTGCGAAACCGACTTTGTGGCAAAAAACGATGAGTTTATTCAGTTTGTAGACCAAATCGCTAAACTCGTGGCCGAAACCAACCCAGCCGACTTAGCTGATCTAGCTCAAAAGTCATTGGGTGATAGCACTGTAGAGGCCGTGCGTACAGAATTAGTGGGTCGCATTGGCGAAAACATGAGCATCCGTCGCTTCCAGCGTTTTGAAACCAGCGATCAGTTGGCACAGTATGTACACGGTGGTCGTATTGCTGCTTTGGTTGATTTCGCGGGTTCACCTGAAGTCGGTAAAGACTTGGCAATGCATATCGCAGCTACTCGTCCTAAAGCTTTGGATGCAAGCGGTGTAAACCCTGCAGATATCGAAGCTGAGCGCTCCGTTGCTACACAAAAAGCTGCCGAATCCGGTAAGCCAGAAGAAATTGTTAAGAAAATGGTCGAAGGTTCCGTCGCCAAATTCTTGAAAGAAGTAACACTGCTATCTCAGCCATTTGTCAAAAACGACAAAATCACTGTCGAGCAAATGTTGAAAGAGCAGTCCGCTAAAATCTCGGCATACGCGCTTTTCGTTGTGGGCGAAGGTATCGAGCGCCGTAACGAAGATTTTGCAGCTGAAGTTGCAGCTGCTCAGTCTGGCAACTAAATAAGCTCACCGTCTGGTGTTAGTTTGGCAGGTGCCTTAATATGGCACCTGCCGTTGTGCATGACTGTTTTATATTTCATCAGTACCTATCTTTCGGAACCTCTGCCATGAACACCCCTCTTTATAAGCGAGTACTGCTTAAGTTATCCGGCGAAGCGCTAATGGGCGATGATGCGTTTGGTATTAACCGCGCCACCATTATGCGTATGACGGAAGAAATATCAGAAATTGCAGAATTAGGGGTGGAAGTTGCCATTGTTATTGGCGGGGGAAATATATTCCGTGGTATTGCCGCAGGCGCTCAAGGTATGGATCGTGCTACGGCCGACTACATGGGTATGATGGCGACCGTAATGAATGCATTGGCATTGCAAGATGCATTAAAAAACCGCGGCTTAGATGCCCGCGTGCAGTCGGCTCTTAATATAGAACAGGTCGTAGAGCCCTACATCCGTCCTAAAGCACTTCGTTACCTAGAAGAGGGTAAGGTGGTGGTATTTGCGGCGGGTACCGGAAACCCGTTTTTCACAACGGACACCGCATCCGCCTTACGGGGTGCTGAGGTTGGCGCCGAGATTGTGTTAAAAGCCACAAAGGTAGACGGTATTTACAGTGCCGATCCTAATAAAGACCCAGGCGCAACGCGTTACGCGCGTATTAGTTTCGACGAGGCTATTGTTCGTCGTCTGGAAGTTATGGATGCAACGGCCTTCGCCCTTTGCCGTGATCAGAAACTACCAATTAAGGTGTTTTCTATCAATAAGCCGGGTGCACTAAAGCGCGCTGTATGTGGTGAAGACGAAGGTACTTTAGTACACGTTTGATACAGGAATAATCATGAGTCTGTCAGAAATCCGCACATCGGCTGAAAGCCGTATGAAACGTTCTATCGAAGCTTTGGAAACCAGTTTGGCGAAGATTCGGACGGGGCGTGCCCATGCAGGTTTGCTCGATCACGTTACCGTTGACTACTATGGTTCTGCAGTACCGGTAAGCCAAGTGGCTAACGTCAGCGTAGTGGATGCTCGCACGTTAAGTTTGCAAGTTTGGGAAAAGCAGATGGCACCGGTGGTAGATAAAGCCATTCGTGAGTCTGACTTGGGTCTAAACCCCATTACACTGGGCGAAACCATTCGTGTTCCAATGCCTGCCTTAACTGAAGAGCGCCGTCGCGATTTAACGAAGCTGGTGCGTTCAGAAGGCGAAGATGCCAAAGTGGCTGTACGTAATTTACGCCGTGATGCGAACGATGGGGCGAAGCGTCTACTCAAAGATAAAGAAATCTCCGAAGACGACGAGCGTCGTTTTCAAGATGAAATTCAGCGTCTTACCGATAAGTTTGTCGCTGAAATTGATAAGGTCGTAGCGGCCAAAGAAGCCGAGGTTATGACGGTTTAATGCCGTATTTATAGGTGGGCGCGATGTCTGTTAGCTCAACACAATCTATACCCGTGTGTAGCGATACACCGCGCCACCTTGCCATTATCATGGATGGCAATGGGCGCTGGGCAACGCGCCGCTTACTTCCTCGTACCGCAGGTCATGCCAAAGGGGTGCAAGCGGTTCGACGTGTGGTCGAAGCGTGTGGGCGTCAAGGCATTCAGTATTTAACGCTTTTTGCCTTTAGCTCCGAAAATTGGCGGCGACCTAAAGAAGAAGTTTCACTGCTAATGCGGTTGTTTGTTCAAGCCTTAGAAAAGGAAGTCGATAAGCTGAACGAGCAGGGCGTGCGCTTACGCGTAATAGGCGATCTCAGCGCTTTCGAACCCAAGCTTCAAACGTTGATTCGTGCCGCAGAGCAGCGCACAGAACATAACACCACATTGCATTTAACGATCGCAGCTAATTACGGTGGTCGTTGGGATATTTTGCAAGCTACGCAGCGTTTGTTACGTGACAAACCTGAACTTGGAAATCAACCCGAGCAGCTTAGCGAAGCTCTCTTGTCCCCCTACTTATCAATGGCTTATGCCCCCGAGCCCGACCTTTTTATTCGTACGGGTGGGGAGCAGCGCATCTCTAACTTTCTTATTTGGCAGTTGGCTTACACCGAGCTGTACTTCACTGATCGTTTTTGGCCTGACTTTGGCGCCAAAGACCTAGAAGCGGCTTTTCAATGGTATGCCACGCGAGAACGGCGTTTTGGCCGTACGAGTGATCAGTTAGCACTCAATTCCTAATGGGGCGTCTATGCTCAAACAGCGAATTATCACCGCTATTGTTCTGATTGCTACCCTCGTTGTAGCGATGTCCATCCCTGCTGTTTGGCCCTTAACCGTAATACTGGTGTTGGCGGCCTCGTGTGCTATTTGGGAATGGTTGCGCTTAACATGGCCTGAAAAAGCCAGAGTGGGGGCACCGCTGATAGCGGCACTTGCTTTTGTGCTGATGCTAACGCTTGCTAATGGTTGGCAACCAAACCTTGATATGTCGGTTTGGGCGAGGGAAGCCAGAGCACATGTATTCTTAGTATTTTTGCCTCTGGTGGTGCTGTATTGGGCAATCGGCGTAAGTTTAATGCTGGCTTTTGCTCAAACTGAACGTCCTGCTTCTAAAGTGGCCTTAAGTTTATTTGGTGTGATCGCGGTGATCATCGCTTGGGCGGCTTTAAATGAAATGTTTATGTATCGCGGCGCTCTCTACCTACTCTCCATGATGGCGATTGTTTGGGTGGCGGATATAGCTGCCTACTTTTCTGGTAGAGCGATCGGTGGTAAAAAGCTGGCGCCACGCATTAGCCCCGGAAAAACATGGGCTGGCTTTTTTGGCGGTATAGTAGGGGTTGTACTTTATGTGCTGGTCACAGCGCAGTTTCAAGGCAGTTTTGCACATGCTCTAGCAGAACGTTGGTCGTGGCCAGTCGTTATTATCATTGCCGCGGGCTTAGCTGCGCTGTCGGTTATGGGTGACTTATTTGAGTCGCTTCTTAAACGACGGGCAGGCGTTAAAGACTCTAGCAACTTGCTCCCCGGTCATGGCGGCGTATTTGATCGCATCGACGCATTAATTCCAGTGGCCCCAGTAGCGTTGGTACTGGGCGGGCCATTTTTAGAAGTCATCGCCGCTGCAGCTAATTAGTTGCTCGCGTGTTATGCATTGCACCGTTTATTATTTATAGAAGAAGTAAGGGAATGAATTTTCAGCGCGTCTGTATATTAGGGTCTACAGGTTCTATTGGCTGTAGCACACTTGATGTAATTGCCCGTCATCCCGAAAAAATGGCGGTCTACGCGTTGTCGGCGCAAACTCGCATGCGTGAACTTGCCCAACAGGCGCTAGTTCATCAACCTAAGGTTGTTGTCGTCCCAGATGGCGAGGCAGCAAAGCGCTTTATTGCTGAGTTTGGTTCAACGCTGACATTGCCTGAAATTCGTCTTGGAGAAGCCGGTTTAATCGAAACCGCCTCCGATGACCAAGTCGACACGGTCATGGCGGCGATTGTTGGTGCTGCTTGCCTTGCGCCTGTGTTGGCTGCTGCAAAGTCTGCTAAACGCATCTTATTAGCCAATAAGGAAGCGTTGGTTACCGCTGGGGCCTTGTTCATGGAAACCGTTCGCCAAAGCAATGCGAGCTTAATTCCCATCGATAGTGAACATAATGCTATTTTTCAGTGTTTGCCTGAAGATTGTCGTCAGCAAATTCACAGCACCCAGCCACCAGCCAGTATCAGACGTTTATTGCTAACGGCCTCTGGGGGGCCGTTTCGCACAACCAGTTTGGACTCTTTGCCTTCGGTAACCCCTGAGCAAGCCTGCGCTCACCCGAACTGGAGCATGGGCAAAAAGATTTCCGTCGATTCAGCTACGATGCTAAATAAAGGCCTAGAGGTAATTGAGGCGCATTGGTTGTTTGCGATGCCTGCTGACAAAATCGATGTAGTTATTCACCCTCAAAGCCTAATTCACTCGATGGTCGAATACGTTGATGGCTCGGTCTTAGCGCAGCTAGGGCAGCCAGATATGCGTACTTCTATTGCCTATGGCTTGGGTTTTCCCGATCGCATCGATAGTGGGGTAGGGGCTTTAGGTTTAACCGCTTTAGGGCGGCTGGATTTTGAAGAGCCAAACTTCGAGCGCTTCCCTTGCTTAAAGTTGTCGTACGACGCATTGCGTACTTCTCACGCCGCTTGTATTACGTTAAATGCAGCAAACGAAGTAGCTGTAGATCAGTTTTTACAACGTAAAATTGCCTATCTAGATATCCCCCGCATTATCGCAAATAGCATTGATAAAATTA
>DATGRU010000262.1:0-7211 GCA_035303295.1 Paenalcaligenes sp. | reverse complement strand
TGGTTGCTTGAATGCCTGCTTGATCAACTTGGGCAGCCAACTCAGCAACCCGCTCGGTGCTACGCGCCCGTTGTAGTACCTGATCTTGAAACACCGCCACGCCGCACGAGTCGTAACCCCGGTACTCAAGACGTTTAAGACCTTCCAGCAATACCGGCACAATATTACGTTGTGCTACCGCTCCGACAATTCCGCACATAAGCTTAATTCCTGATAGTCTGACCGACTGAAAATTTTAATTTTCTCTGGTATAGCTTACATCTGTTTTTAAGAAACAAAACACAACACGGCTTAGTTAGGCTGCCCCAATGTAGCCTGATACAACGCTACGTAGCGCTCGACCATTAACGGCACGTTATATTCTTCTACGACTAACTGCTCGGCTTTAGCGGCGTAAGCTAAGCGCAAGCTCTCGTTTTCAAGTAGTTGATCACACGCCTCTGCGATTTGCTGATAATCACCGATATCACACAGTATGCCGCGGTCTTCACCAATCAGGCCGGGCACACCGCCCACCTTAGTGGAAACCACGGTCGCCCCGTACAAAAAGGCTTCTAAAACACTCGAGCCTATGCCTTCCGATGTGGAGCTTAAAACAAAGATATGCATCAAGCGGTACATGTCTTCAATATTGCGCTTGAAGCCCACGATTCGGTATACCTGCTCTAGACCTAACTCGTGTATAAGCGCTTGGGTTTCTGCTAAAGCTGTCCCCTCTGAGCCAAAGTGCAAAAACACAAAGTCCTGACGTTTTTGCCATAAGGCATGAACGGCCCTGACGCAGGTTAAAGGGTCTTTTTCTGGGGAAAAGGCAGCACACGTAGCGATCACGTATTTCCCCGACAGCTCATATTCTTCAGCGAATTGAGTAATGTGATCCACATTAGCCGGGACATATTCCATCGCACTAGGAATAACCGTTACCTCATTTCCCATGGATCTGGGCAGCTCTGCAGCAGCATCACTAACCGCAACAAAGGCGTCCACCTTATTCCATTTAGCCTGCGTATTGGATGAAGATGAAAAATCAGTACGCCGCGTAAACACCACCCGATAACCGCATACGTTTTTTAACAATGAAATAATCGATAAAGACCCCGCCGTTTGCGCATGCACAATGTCAAAACGTCGCCCATGGCGCAGCAAATACATCGCTAACCCTGCGTTTGCTTTAACCCCTGCTACGGTTATTCCTGCTTCACGAGCTCTTTCATGCAGCGGCCCGCCTTCTCGCACCAGTAGCGTTACACGATGACCACTTTGATGCAGATGCGCAGCAGTGGAAAAAGTTTGGCGCTCACCACCACGCCACCCTTTTTCCAGGTTAACAATCAAAATATCCATACATTCCATGATTAAAAATCGGGATCCGAAGCCGGGTTGAGTTGGCGTGCAATATTAATGCCCAATGACACCAACGCGCAGACGATGGCGACCACCACCCCTAAGAATGGCCCGTTAGCCACACTGGCGCCGAACACCAATGCCACCAATGCGGTACCAAAACTTTGGCCAAACACGCGGGTGGTGGCTTGCATGCCACCGGCTGCACTGCTGCGATGTCGGGGTACACCAGCCAGCAATGCGCGGTTGTTGGGGGTTTGGAAGAACCCAAATCCAATACCACTAAGCAGCATCGTCAACAGAACTAAGCTGTAGGCGCTTCTAGCATCAATAATTAAGAGCGTTGTCATGCCGGTCACCATAATACCGGCTCCGATAGCACATAAAATCGCGACAGGAAAACGATTAGATAGGTAGGCTGACAGCGGCGCCATCACGGCCACGCCAATCGACCATGCCCCCAAGAAAATACCGATGTCGGTGTAGCTGTACTCCAGCACTTGTCGGAAGTAAAAGGGCAGCGCGATCATAGCGGCCATTTGCGAGGCGAACGAGAACAGCGACGCCAATACCGCATAGCCCACCGAGGTAATTCGCAGCAAGTCCACGGGAACGATGGGGGCCTCTTGTTGCAGCGAACGCGCAATTAAAAAGCGAGCACACAAGGCTGCAATCACTAGGCACGCCGCTGCCCACATGGGTTGCGAGGTCAGCAAATCGAGACCCAAAATCGATAAGCCAAAAACGGGCGCACTTAGCAAACAGGCGACCCAATCAAAGCTTTTTTGCGTACGCGGTAGCTCGGGTAAATAACGAATTCCTAACCACGTTAATGCACACATTGGCACGGTGATTAAGAAGATCCAGCGCCACGAAGCAATGCTAAGAATAAACGCACCAACAGAGGGCCCCATCACCGCCGTCATAGCAACCGTCATGGCATTTAAACTGAGCCCCATCGCCAATTTGCGGGCGGGATAGATATTGCGCACTAATCCGCCAAACAAGCACATTAGCATCGAACTGCCCAGCCCTTGCGCAATCCGCGCACAGAGCAGCAACACAAAATTCTGTGCGTAGGCTGCCCCCAGTGAGGCCGATAAAAAGACCACGGTTCCAATGATAAACAGACGACGCAGCCCTACCCGATCGGCCAAGGCCGACAAGGGTAAAAGCGTCATGACCACCGTTAAGCTGTAGGCGATGGAAATCCACACCACTTGCGAAGGCTCGATGTTCAGCTCAAGCGCAATGGTGGGCAAGGCCACGTTCGACATCGTGGCGTCCAACACCGTAATGGCAATAGCCAACAACAAGGTGGCGGCAGCACGTACGCGCTGCCGCATGGGCAAGCCATCTGGCAACTTCGCCTTTGCTTTGTCTTTTAAGGTAGTTTCATCGTCTGCACTGTCAGACGTTTCAATAGGCAACACGCGTGCGTTACGACTCCACTTTCTTCTTGGTAGGCCGCGCCCACGAACTGATGGTTCGTTGCGGCGTGCGAGAAATAACCAATGCGCCAGCTGGCACATCTGCGGTGACGGTGGTTCCGGCCCCCACGGTAGCGCCTTTCGCAACCGTTACTGGCGCAACCAGTTGGGTATCTGAGCCAATAAACACATCATCTTCGATAATGGTTTGATGTTTATTAGCACCATCGTAGTTGCAGGTGATGGTACCTGCACCAATATTCACCTGCTGGCCCAGCACTGCATCCCCAATATAGCTTAAATGACTGGCTTTGGAAGCCTGCCCGAAACGACTGTTCTTTACTTCCACAAAATTACCAATGTGCACATCGGCAGCCAGTACGGTTCCTGGGCGCAGTCGGGCAAACGGGCCCACGCTAACGCCAGATTCCGCGCGTGTTTGATCCACATGGGAAAAGGCTTCGATACGCGCTCCATCACCTAAACTGACGTTCTTCAATACGCAATGGGGGCCTATGTGCACACCATTACCAAGCTGTACCTGACCTTCAAACACACACCCTACATCGATGAAGACATCGTTACCGCATTCCAGCTGACCGCGCAGATCGAAACGAGCTGGGTCGGCCAAGGTAACACCCTGTTCTAATAAACGCTGCGCTTGCGCTTGCTGCCACGCGCGTTCCAGTTCAGCCTGCTGCACGCGGCTATTCACGCCCATTGTTTCCCATGACTGGGCTGGATGTGCGGCGCCGACTTGCACGCCATCGTCTACGGCAAAGCCCACCACATCCGTTAAGTAATACTCGCCTTGGGCATTGTTGTTACTTAGACGACTTAACCAGTCTTTTAAGGTGGGTGTGGGTGCCGCAATAATGCCGGTATTGACTTCGTTAATACGTAATTCGCTGTCGGAGGCATCTTTATGCTCCACAATGCGTACGATGGCATTGGCCTCGTTACGCACAATGCGGCCATAACCGGTAGGGTCCGACAAATGCTCAGTCAAAATGGCTAAACCTTGTTGGCGCGCCTCAAGCAACGCCGTTAAGGTCGATGCTTGCACCAGTGGCACATCGCCATACAACACTAAGGTCGTGTCGCTGGGCTGCTCGCCCACAAGCTCGGGTACCGCTTGCATCACGGCATGGCCTGTACCCTGCTGCGGCGCCTGTACCACAAAGCGCAAATCATCCTGACCCGCAAACTTCGCCTGTACCGTTTCAGCGCCATGACCCACCACCACAATAATGCGATCCGGATTTAAGGCCCGTGCTGAATCAATCACATGTTCAAGCATGGGCTTGCCAGCGATGGGGTGTAATACCTTCGGTAAAGCCGAACGCATGCGTTTACCCATACCCGCGGCCAATATCACTACATTCAACATATTTTTTCCTGCTAACTTAGGATCCATTATTTTTGACTGGTGCTACGTGTGCTTTTCTTAGCCGCCGTTTTTGTGCTGGTTCCAGCAGTGCGACTGGCTTTTGTTGCCGCCTTTTTTGCCACTTTTTTGCTGGCTTTTTTGGCTGCTTTCTTCGCTGCAGGTTTGGTGAAGGTGGAATCACCCGACACATCGGCCACCGAAGGTGCTAAGGACTCGGCCATACTTTGTGCACTTTGCATCGAAGCCATGGTGGCATTGGCCATAGTTTCAAACTGACGCTGCATGACATCCCACCACGCTTGCGCCGACTCGGCCGATGCCTCGCCATCGCCTGCAGGCGTATCATTTGGGCCTTCTTGCCCAGACGCCGCAGCCGAGGCCATCTGCGCCATGTGAGCGGCTCGCTGCGCAAAATCTTGCACCGTACTAATGGTGGCGCGTTGAATTTCCAGCCCTTGAATCGTGCTCTCTAGCATCGACAAATTCAACTTCAACCAGCTTTCAACAGCCCGTAAATCGCGCAAGCGTTTCTCTAAATCTTCAGGCGATAAAAAGGCGGCTGAGGTATCAGCAACATTACCTGCTCCCCCCATGCCCATGGTCTCCCACACTGAGCGCATCATATCCAACGAGGCGAATAAAGGATTGACTGGCGCCTCCTTGGAATCGCCTGCACCCATCATGCCGGGAATATCGAAGGGGTTCTGCATAACCGTACTCCTGATTAAGGTAGATCAATGATCAATCACAGACTAATGAGCCTACGCCTACTTAAGCCGATGCTCGACGGCGGATACTATCGAGTATGACAAGTTCTGCCTCGATAGTGAATAAACCCGATAAGGCCATCTCTATATATTCATCGATGGTGATACAACGAATCTCGCTGACCTCGCCATCCAAATTTTGTGGTTGGGTGGCGGGATCTAACACGCAATCATTTACCCATACATTTTCCACCTGATAGCCTTCAGGCAACCGGCGGTGCATGCGAGTAATCAGGCGCATCGGTTCTAAATTCTGTAGTTGGCTTTCTACCAAACCTGCCTCTTCTTCGCTTTCGCGCAATAACGACACATGTAACGATTCGTTAGCGCTGGCTAAGCCACCCACCAAGGTGTCCCACTTGTTTGGATCAGAGGGTTTATGCGCTGCGCGCTTTTGCACCCACAGGCCACCGTCATGTGACCATGCATTTAAATGCACAGCCTGAGTCAGAATACCTAAAGGGCGGACACCACCGCGTTCAATTACACCTAAATGCTGCCCTTCACCACATACATCCAATAGCTCATCACGCCACGCTTTAACGTAGCCAGCTTCATCCAAATTTTTAGCAACGTCGGCCAACAGGTCGTTAACATGTGGCGAAGGCGGTTGATTAGGCCAAATATGAGCCGCCTCAGAATCAACGCTTACGTGCTCCATTGCCCCCAAAACCTCAACCGCACCCTCATGGGCCCAACCGCATACGCGACCACAAATCGTTAAGGGGCGACTGCCCACCGGAGGCAGCTCTTGAGTACGTTGCAGCAATTCATTAAAACGCTGCTCTAGCAACGCTAATTCGGTTTTTGTCGTTTTCGCTTTCATAGGCGTGATTGTAGTTCAAGCCTGCGCAACAAGCGGTAAGTCAAGGTATGAAATTTACATCTAGTCAATCGTAGGGGCATACCCTGCCCTTGCTGCTTTCAACTTGTTCGCTATAATTTCCCTGAAGCTCCAATAACGAAAAGAATCGTCCGCCCGTTTGCAGCTAAGCGGGTTAAGTAGCACCCAGCCGTATTTCAGTTGTTCTCCTTGCCGTTGCAGTCAGTACACCTTGCATGGTGATAAACAAGCAAAAAACGAGGGACTACATGAAGATGTGGAGAGGTCTAACAGGGGTTTTCACCCTATGCGCTGCAACCGCTGCTAGCGCCCAAGTTACGGACATGCCTGGTGGCCCCAGAGTCAATCAGCTAAATCTGCCCCCCGGCGTATCCGAAATGGCGCGCGACGTCGCGTGGCTGCACTGGATGATGCTCATCATCTGCACCATTATTTTTATTGGTGTGTTCGGGGTGATGTTCTACTCCATCATCCGACACCGTAAATCCAAAGGGCACGAACCAGCCACCTTCCACGAAAATCTGGGGGTGGAAGTTGCTTGGACCGTCATCCCTTTCCTCATCGTTATTGGTATGGCGATTCCCGCAACAAAAACCGTTGTCGCCATGAAAGATACCACAGGCGCTGACCTCACCATTAAAGTCACTGGCTATCAGTGGAACTGGAATTACGAGTACCTAGACGGGCCTGCAACGGGCGTCTCATTTTTCTCTAATTTATCCACTCCTCGTGCCCAGATTGAAAACCGTGAACCTAAATCAAACACCTACCTGATGGAGGTGGATAACCCCATGGTGGTTCCGGTAAATAAAAAAGTACGTGTTGTGATCACCGCAGCTGACGTCATTCATGCGTGGATGGTCCCCGACTTCGGTGTGAAACAAGATGCCATTCCCGGTTTCTTACGGGATGCATGGTTCCGCGCTGAAAAAATTGGTACCTACCGAGGACAGTGCGCCGAGCTCTGTGGGCGTGATCACGCCTTTATGCCCATTGTGGTTGAAGTCGTGTCTCAAGCCGATTATGAAAAATGGGCTGCAGAACAAACAGCTTCGGCCTCGGCTGGTGCCGATGAGGGCGTCACCACACTCGATGAAGAGACGCTGATGGCCCGAGGTGAAGAGGTCTACACACAAACCTGCGTGGCCTGCCACCAAGCTAACGGTAAAGGCTTGCCCGGTGTATTTGCCGCCTTGGATGGCAATGAAGCTTACGTGCTGGCACCGATGAAAGAGCAAATTCTTACGGTCTTGAATGGCCATCCCGGCACCGCCATGGCGGCATTCCGTGACCAATTAAATGACGTCGAAATTGCATCCGTTATTACCTACACCCGAAACGCGTGGAGCAATGCTGGCAAGGGGCCGGATCCTGTGGTGCAACCTAGCGATGTCAGTGCATTGCGATAAAACGATAGCGTTCAGATCTACATAATG
>DATGRU010000261.1:0-5810 GCA_035303295.1 Paenalcaligenes sp. | reverse complement strand
TTCGTTAGCAATAGACCAGAATGCCGCGATCTTATTAGGTAGGGCTTGGCCTTCTTCTTGTAAGCGTGTCCGGGTGGTGGCTAACCACGTAAATAAACGACCACGAATCAGTAAGCCCCCACGGTTAGTGTCCATGCGCTCTTGCTGGTTTCGTTTTTCTAATAGTCGTGTGCGTAGGGTAGTTACGTTATGCTCTACGTTTGAATTCATGGCGTGCGTAATTTTTTAAAGGCAAATGAAGATGGCGTCGAAGTTGCTAAGGTACCAGAAAAGTCGTACCCCTCGTTCTAAAACCTTGTTAACTCTGCCCCCCGTGTCGGCCTTGGCCTTCTCGTTATCGGTGGCATTAGTGGGCTGTGTGGGTGCAGAACCTACCACAAAGCTTAGCGAGAAAAGTGCGAAAGACCAAATTTCTGCTACCAGCGCAGATATTTTGAAGCTGGCCACGGCGAATCCGGCCCCCGAGCCTGCCGTTCGTTGGGAGCGCAAACCGGACGTAAGCCCCCAAGCTCGCCAAGCCGTTATTAGTGCCCATGAAGCGCAACAAGCCAAACGCTGGAATGCCTTGCCAGCGCTGGCCGAACAAGCAACCGCCGATCCTATTTTAGGGGCTTATCCGCAATATTGGCGGCTGCGCCAACAGTTGCAAACCACTACAGTGGTGCCGCCAGCCGATTCAATACGCCATTTTTTGCGTACTTATCCTGATCACTACCTTGCTGAACGCTTAAAAGGCGATTGGGCCATAGCCGCAGCCAGACGGGGAGATTATGGCTTGGTTAACGAGCTGAATCCTGCTGATCTGGGTAATTCGCAAACACGCTGTGCACAGCATTATGCGAAACACATGACCCAGCAGCCTGTTGATTTGGATTTGGCGCTGCAACACTTCCGTCCGGGCGCGGTGTGTTGGACCATGCTTGATCAGCTCTACACCGATCAGGTGGCGGGCTGGAGCGATATACGCGATTTAATGCGTGATGCATTAGAGCGGGCCAAACCCGTTGAAGCACGCCGTTTAGCGGCCATTTTGTTTGATGGCAGCGAAATGAAAGACTATAGCGCGCTGATGGATGGCCCTAAAGCGTGGCTGAACCGTCAAGCGCAGGTTGGCAATAACGTTGCGAAGCAAGAGCTGGTTACGTTGGCGTTATCGCGTCTGGCACGTGACGATAACCGTCAAGCACAGGCTGATTACATACAAAGTCGTTGGGCCGATCAGTTGCCCGCAGAGAACCTGCATTGGGTGTGGGGGCAATTTGGTTTGGTGGCGGCCTTGCGTGTAGAGCCGGATGCCGCCAAGTGGTACCGCTTATCTGGCACGACCCCAATGACCGATTACAACCATGCGTGGCAGGTACGCGCCGAGTTACGGCAGCCTGTTATTAATTGGCAGCAGGTACAAGCCAGCGTTGAAAAAATGTCCAAGCGTCAAGCCGCAGAGCCGGTTTGGGTGTATTGGCACGCCCGCGCCTTACAGGCTCAGGGTGACAGCGCACGTGCTACGGCCGGCTTTGAGTCGATTACCGATGATTTGAATTTCTACGGCCAATTAGCGAATGAAGAGCTTGGCCGATTGCCGTCTCTACCGCCTACCCCGACGGCGGTTAATGCGACTGAAATCGCGGAAGTGCGCTCACGACCAGGTATTGTCAGAGCCATCGAATTGTTTAATCTGGGTTGGCGTCCCGAGGCAGTGTCGGAATGGAGTTATGCCATTCGTGGTATGAATGATCGGCAACTGCGTGCGGCAGCTGAAATAGCCCGCAGTGAACACATCTACGACCGCGTCGTGAATACTTCGCTGTTAACGCGTAACGAAATTGATTTTAGCCAGCGTTTTGTAGCCCCGTTTGAAGGGCGCGTAACGGAAAAAGCGGCGCAAATTAACCTTGATCCGGCGTGGGTGTACGGGCTTATTCGCCAAGAATCGCGTTTTATTACTGACGCACGTTCGGGTGTAGGCGCTTCAGGCTTAATGCAGCTAATGCCCGCTACCGCTAAATGGGTGGCTAACCGTATTGGCATGAGCAATTTCACCCCATCCAGTGTTAACGATTTTGATACCAACACGATTCTGGGCACTAACTACCTGAATATGGTGTTGCAGCAATTAGACCAGTCTGAAGTGCTTGCATCGGCAGGCTATAACGCTGGGCCAGGGCGTCCGATTCGCTGGCGTTCGCGCTTGCAGGCACCGGTAGAGGGGGCTATTTTTGCGGAAACGATCCCCTTTACTGAAACACGCTTGTACGTGAAAAATGTGCTTTCTAATGCCACGTACTATTCCATGATGTTTAGCGGTGAGCCTCAGTCTTTGAAGCAGCGTTTAGGGGTAATTAGCCCTGCAGCTGAGCGCTCGGTTGGGCTGCCCTAATGGCCGCAACCTTAAGCCCTGCGCAGCAACAGCAGTTACAGCGTTTAACGCCGGTGGCTGATCGCTTCACGCAGGGCTTGCAATGTTATGTGGTGGGGGGCGCGGTCCGCGACGCGTTGCTAGACCAGCCTGCAGGCGACCGCGACTGGGTGATTGTGGGTAGTACCCCCGAAGCGGTAGCAAAACGGGGCTTTATACCGGTAGGCGGCGATTTCCCTGTTTTTTTACATCCGATTAGTAAAGAAGAGTACGCGTTGGCGCGTACCGAGCGTAAATCGGGGCGTGGATACAAAGGTTTCACTTTTTATACCGGCGTTGATGTCAGCCTAGAGGACGACTTACAGCGGCGTGACCTTAGCATTAATGCGATGGCGTTGGGCGTTGATGGGAAGTTGGTCGATCCGCTTAATGGCTTAGCCGACCTTAATCAAAAGCAGTTGCGCCATGTGGGCGATGCCTTTATTGAGGACCCTGTGCGTTTATTGCGCTTGGCTCGCTTTGCTGCACGTTTTGTGGAGTTCACCATTGCCGAACCAACCTTAGTGTTAGCGAAACAGTTGGTCAGTAATGGTGAAGTGGATGCTCTGGTTGCTGAGCGCGTGTGGCAAGAGTTGCATAAGGCCTTAGCCTATCCAGCACCATGGCGCTTTTTTACGGTTATGCATCAGGTGGGGGCATTAAACCGTGTGTTTCCCGGGCTAGCGCTTAACGAGCAGGTTGAGCAGGCACTGGCGTTGGCGGTGTCGCGGCAGTTAAGTGTGGCTGAACGTTATGCGGTATTAATGGCCCACACGTCAGATGTGGTGGATTTATCGCAGCGCTTACGTGCGCCGTCTGATTACCGTGACTTAGCGCGGCTTTGCGTTGAAGGCTTGCACAGCGTGGTCTTCGCAGGGGATCAGGCCAGTGCGGCAGAACGTCTGCAATGGCTTGAGGCGTGTGATGCCTTGCGGCGCCCCGAACGTTTTACGCAGTTATTGCGTTGTTTGGCGTGTTACGGGGCAGTAGACAGTAAGCATTGGGAAACGTGGTTGCAGCAGGTAAAGCAGGTCGATGCTGGGGCTATCGCCAAGGCTTACCAAGGTGATGGTGCCCGTATCCGACAAGCGGTGCATCAGGCGCGTATCGAGGCTTTAAGCACCGCCTGTTAGAGTCGATCGCGGCGGTCACCCCTAAAGAACCCGATCAGTGGTTCGTCTACGTTTTTACACAAGGCCAATACTTTAAACAGCTCGCCCATTTCGGCTTCAGACAACAACTTTTGCGCCGCACCAATAGTATGGGCCCATTGCGCTGTGGCTACATCGTCGTCTTGGGTGGGGGCAAGACGTTCCAGTTGCTGGGCAATGCCGCAGTTCATTAAAAAATGAGCCTGTGAGGTATAGCCCATTACATCTAAGCCCCCTGCTAAAGCGGCGTCGGCCATGGCGGTGAAATCGACGTGAGCGGTGACGTCTTGCAAGCCAGGAAAGAGCAGGGCCTCGCTGTGGGCATGGTGACGAAAATGGCACATTAGCGACCCTTCATGTCGTTGTTCGTGATAGTACTCACGCTGAGGGAAGCCGTAATCGAACAGCAATACAGCGCCTTTGTCTAGCCAAGAGCCTATTCCTTTTACCCATGCTTCGGCCTGCAAATTAAGCTCACTGCGATAGCCTGCAATGTCGGGGAAACGTTGCTCGGCGATGCGTTGCAAGGCTTGTGGTGCGGGGCGAGCCGCCCAACTAAAGGGGCTAGGTCCAGCGGTTTGCGAGAAGCTGACGCCCAGCTCAAGAAAAGAGCCATCAGCGCTACGCTCCAACAAGTGAACGGGCATGGCATCCAGCACTTCATTGGCGATGACGCAGCCGGAGAAGCCTTGGGGTAAGGCGTCTAACCACGTTACACGTTGTAGATGCGTTTGCAGCGTTGCTTGCTGGCGTGCCCGCAGGCTAGGGGATACTTCTAAAATAAAGTAATGAAGATCGTCGATGCCTTGGGCGAGCAAGCTTTCAATTAGTACCTTCGCTAAAGCGCCACTGCCTGCACCAAACTCCAGCACATTGACGCTTTGGCAGTGGTTCAACACCTGTGTAATTTGTACGGCAACGCTCTGACCAAATAGGGGGCTAAGCTCAGGGGCGGTGGTAAAGTCGCCTTCGGGTAAATGGCTACCGAATTTTGTGCTGCCACCGCTGTAGTAGCCAGTTTGTGGGGCGTACAGCACGTGGTGCATCCATTGATCAAAAGGCAAAAACTGCTGATCTTGAGCAGCAATAAGCTCGCTTAAATATTGGTGGTTAGTGTTGATTTGTTCAAGCAGGTCACTTTCCAACTGAGGAAGGCCGCTTGGTACCACGGGGGCGTGCAAAAGTTTCATGGGAGGCCGATAAAAGATCAGGTGCGCGGAGGATGTGAATCAGTGTCTTTCTTACGCTGCTCAAGACGCACCAATTCCATGACCATGCCAATAAGGAAGGTCAGTAGAATAGCCGACATGGCGGCCAGCAAAAAATTACCAAATATAAACCAAAGCGGAATACAGATGATAAACGCTCGCCAGATAGGGCGTGAAAGCAGGTTCTTCATACGTTCATAAAATATAGGCCCCGCCGAGAGGGGCGAAGCCTATATTGTAGACAGGCTTGTGCAGCCTTGTGTAACCGCAGAAAGCGTCTTAGCCAGAATTGCGCAGGCCAGCAGCAATACCGTTGATGGTGATGTGCATGGCCTCTTGCGAGTAACTGTCGTGTTGCTCGCTGCGCTGGCGGCGTAATAGCTCTACCTGCAAATGATTTAAAGGATCAATATAGGCGAATCGTTCGGTTAAGGCCGCACGCAGCGCAGGATCTTGATCTAACAGTTCATACCCGTTTAGTTGCTTAAATAAGGAGCAGCACAAATGGTATTCCGCTTTAATACGCTGGAAAATGGTTTGTGCACTGTCCTGATCTTGCACCAGTAAAGCGTAACGCGCACCGATATCCAAGTCGGTTTTGGCCAGAACCTGTTCCATATTTGACAATAAGGTTTTAAAGAAAGGCCATTCGGCAGCCATTTGTTGCAACTGCTGTAAACGTTCTTCCCGTGTGGCGGGCCCTTCTGCTATGCCTTCGTCTAAATAGCGTTGGATACCGTGACCCACACCGAACCAGCCGGGCAAGGGTAAGCGACATTGCGCCCACGAGAAACTCCATGGGATAGCACGCAGGTCTTCAATGCGTTGTGTGGATTTGCGTGATGCAGGGCGTGAGCCAATGTTTAGACCAGCGATCTCGCCCACAGGGGTGGCGCTGAAGAAGTAGTCATTAAAGCCCGGGGTTTCATAAACCAAAGCCCGATAGTGAGCTTCGGCAGCGTCTGACATGAAACGCATGGCCTCACCAAAGCGTTCAATATAGGTGTCTTCAGAGCGTGCTTCGGCGCTTAGGCTGGCTTCTAAGGTAGCGGCCAC
>DATGRU010000260.1:0-3023 GCA_035303295.1 Paenalcaligenes sp. | reverse complement strand
GCTCTGGCTCACCCATCCACACCCAAATCATGCCGTAGCGCTCGGCACAGGGATAACTACGCACCACCGCACTTTTAGGAATTTGTGCCACGCCCGGCGCTTTAATACAACCGCCCGAGCAATCAAAAGTGAGACCGTGGTAACCACATTCAACGGCGTCATCAATAAGTCGGCCCTTCGACAAGGGCAAGCGTCGGTGCGGACAGGAGTCTTCCAACGCAACCGGCGTACCGTCTTGTTTACGGTACATCACGAGGTTTTCATTTAACATTTTTACCGCATGGAGCTCGCGCCCCACACTGGAGGATAACGCCCCTACATACCATGCATTACGTAAAAACATGTGTGCTCCTTTAGCCTTGTCATCGCAGCCACGGTCATCCTTAGGTAGTAACCGTCGCTATCTAAATTTATGCCTGTTTCACAGGCTCTACCCACCGAATACCGTTATAGTAAAACAAAATAAAATTAAGCAGTTTGTCGTATTGTTTAGAATAACTAAAGTTAGACACCCGCTACCATGAAACCCCTACCCCCACTGCGAGCCTTACAAGTCTTTGAAACCTTAGGACATTCTCAAAGTTTGAATGAAGCCGCCGCACGTCTGAACATTACGCCGGGTGCCGTCAGCCAACAACTGAAATTACTTGAAGAAGCCTTAGGCACTAGCCTGAGCTATAAAGAAGGTAAACGCATTCGGCTTACCGCGGCGGGTCAGCGCTTCCATGCTTTATGCAGCCAAGGCTTTGAGCTATTCCGCGAGGCACAAGAAGAATTAGAACGCACACGTCACGATACGGTGCTAACCATCAGCGCCCTACCTTCCTTTTTGAAAGGGTGGCTCACTACACCGCTGTATCACTGGCAAGAGCAGCACTACCCCGACCTAACCTTGTACTTAAAAGGCGGGCATTCTGAGCCTGAACTGGAAAAAGAGAATGTGGACTTTCGCTTTACGTATGGGCAGTCGCATACGGCTGGCTTAAATACGATAGAGCTGTTCACCGATTGCGTGGTGCCCGTCGCTAGCCCCGCGCTACTTAAGCGCTTTGCGATCAACACGCCAGACGACCTAATGCAATGCCGCTTACTCAGCGCCGACTGGCAACCCAAATTCTCGTCACCCCCTTCGTGGCCAGAATGGTTTGAACGCTATGGCAGTGGATCAGGCGAACAAACAGTGGAAAACCACCGGATTTTCACGTTATCGCACATGGCAATTGAAGCGGCGGTTGATGATCAGGGTATTGCCTTAGCGCAATACTCGGCCATTCAAAGCGAGTTGCACCGAGGCTTACTAAGCATCCCCTTTACTTACGCCTTAACACTGCCTTGGCCATACATCTTGAAGTGGCGTAGCCATAGTTTTGATAAAGCCCATTGCCGCGATTTTCATCGCTGGATTCTAGCTAAAGCAAAACAGCAACAAGCCAGCATTGATCAACTACTGGCTGCTTCGCCCTAATCGGCTTGGGTATCAGGATAAATACGCCCTGCGTTAAAACGCTGTGCAGGATCCAGCAATTGTTTCATGCTTTGCATCAACGCCAACTCTTGCGGATTGCGGCTGTGGAAAAGAAAGGGCTTTTTAATGCGTCCAATACCGTGCTCGGCCGAAATACTACCCTGCGCGGCGGCGATTTCATCGTAAACAATGGCTTCCACGTCTAAAAAGGTGTCAGGATCATAGGGTCCAGTGACAATATGCAGGTTGCCATCGCCCAAATGCCCGAAAAATAAACTTTCTGCCTGTGGATAACGTTCTTTTAATTTGGTGCGCACGGTGTCCACATAATCAGCGGTTTTATCCACCGGCACACCTACATCAAAGGCCAATGACGGTGCTAAACCGGCCAGCAACTCGCCACTAACATCGCGAGTCTTCCACAACTGTGCGGCTTGCTCGTGGCTTTGCGGCACAATCACATCCGCCACGATTTCGCTTTCAATTTGGCTTTCTAGCCACGCCTGTAAATCGTGTTCGTTGCGCTCGCTTTGCTTGCCTTCGGTTTCCACCAACACGTACAAGGGATAGGCTTGGTCGAAAGGCAACGAGCGATCCAGTAAACGGCATGCAGCATCCATATAATCGTGCCACATCACTTCAAACGACGACAAATCAGGCAAATTAGCACGCGCCGAGGTTAATAAACGCGTTATGTCATCGTAGGAATTCACTGCCGCCAAGGCACTGTAGCGGGCTTCAGGTTTAGGAAATAAACGCAAAATCACTTTGGTGATAATGCCCAGCGACCCCTCAGTACCAATGAACAAGTGCTTTAGGTCGATACCGGTATTATTCTTTAGGCCTTTATTCAACATGGACAGTACTTGTCCGTCTGGCAGTACCACTTCCAGCCCCAACACTAAGTCTCGCGTGGTACCGTAACGCAACACGCGATTGCCCCCGGCATTGGTGGATACATTCCCCCCAATCTGACACGAGCCGCGGGCGCCAAAATCCAGCGGAAAATACCAGCCTGCCTGCTCTACGTGTTCGCACAAGCTTTGCAACACCATGCCGGCCTGCACAGTTAGGGTGCCACCCACCTCGTCAAACTCAAGCACTTGGTTCATACGCGCCAGCGAAATCACCACATCGCCTTCATCCGGGCAGGCTCCACCCGCCAAACCGGTTAAGCCACCTTGAATAGTGATGCGTTTTTGTTCCGCTGCACACGCGCGTACGATCTGTGCCACCTCATCCGTCGTACTGGGTCTAAATACCAGCGACGGAGCTTTACCCTGAAACCCACTCGCATCGTGATAATGCGCTTGTAATTCAGCTTCGCCACTTAAACAATTGATGCGATTACGTAATTCTGCAAGGGTAGGCACACTGGTATCCATTGATGGCACGGTTTACTCCGGATTCTAAACAATAACGGTATTCAGCCAGCCGAGAGCCTACTACAACGCGACTCACACGGCGAAACAGCAAGTATCGCGCTTTCTCAGCCCGTGGTCGAGTGTAGCTGGGGCCTTCAAACGTGACAGTGCCGGGCTGAAGCTCATACCCGGCA
>DATGRU010000259.1:0-2505 GCA_035303295.1 Paenalcaligenes sp. | reverse complement strand
ATTGATTGTGCGCTGGATTGGCCTGAAGGTGATGTGCAGGGTTGGGCGCTGGTGTTGCATCCCCATCCGTTGCACGGCGGCACTCGTAATAACAAAGTGGTTACCACTATTTCGCGGGCGTGTACGCAGCATGGCTTGCTGGCGGTGCGCCCCGACTTTCGCGGTATCGGCGAGTCTGCGGGTAGCTTCGATAATGCCGTTGGTGAAACCGCCGATATGTACCAGTTAGTGCAGCAGTTTGAAGCGGAATTTCCCGATATTGCATCGGGTAAATGGGTAATGGCTGGCTTCTCGTTTGGAACTTCTGTAGCGGCTCAGTTGTCTTCGATGTTGGCCGATGAGCAAAAACGCGTACCGGATGCGTTGATTTTGACAGGTCCTGCTGTCGAACGTTTCCGCTTTCGCGAATTACGCTTACCGGAGTTCACTTATTTATTACACGGAGAAGTTGATGAAGTTGTACCGTTGTCAGAAGCCATGGACTTTGCCAGAAATCAGAACCTGACACTGACTGTAATACCTGACTCGACCCACTTTTTTCACGGTAAACTAGTGCAATTGCGAGATACCGTAGCTCAGCAGCTACGCCTGTTACCGTGAGTCTGGATGTTTCCCATACCGTAGCGCAGGCGATTGTCTCGCGCTTGTTGCTACCCAATCAATAAAGCATGTCAATGATATTAAATACGCGTTTTGCCACCCGCTGTTCAGCGGCCCTTGCAGCTCTTCTGATTGCAGGTTTTGTGCCTGCTGGTTTTGCCCAAAGCCCCAGTGTGGAACTGGCTGCCCCCACTAGCGGTGTAAACGAAGTGGTGGGCTTGTCGTCGGTGCCAGTGCCAGTGTTGGGGGCCACAGCGTGGTTAAGCGTCGATGCCAATAGCGGCCAAATCATTGCAGCCAAAGACTTAAACCAACAGGTAGAACCGGCGTCGTTAACGAAGCTGATGACAGCGTATTTGGTGTTTGATGCCATTGAACAAGGGCGTTTAACGCTGGACCAAGAGGTGCTGGTTTCTGAAAATGCATGGCGCACTGAAGGCTCGCGCATGTTCATTAACCCGAACACCTACGTGACCGTACACGAGCTGTTGCAGGGTGTGATTGTGCAATCGGGTAACGATGCGACGGTAGCGTTGGCGGAAGCCATTGCAGGCAGTGAAAACGCCTTTGCAGCGCTGATGAACGAAGAGGCGGCACGCCAAGGTTTAACCGGTACCCACTTTGTGAATGCCAGCGGTTTGCCTGATCCTACACACTTAACGACAGTGCGTGATTTAGGTGTGTTGGCGCAAAATCTGGTAACGCGCTTTCCGCAGCACTTGTCCTACTATAGTCAGAAAGAATACGAGTACAACGATATTAAACAGCCCAACCGTAACCGCTTATTGTGGCTGGATGCTACGGTAGATGGTTTGAAAACAGGGCATACTTCCTCGGCGGGTTATTGCTTGGTTTCCACCGCAGTGCGCGACGGTCGTCGCATTATTTCGGTGCTGGTGGGGGCGCCCAGTGAAGCGGCGCGTGTAGAAAACAGCCTTAAGCTGTTGAACTGGAGCTTCCAAAACTTTGAAACGGTGGAGCTATACGGTGCTGATGAGCCGGTTGTAACCGCCCGAGTGTGGGAAGGTGAGGCTGAAACCGTTGATTTAGGTACCACAAAGGCGGTGTCGGTAACAGTGCCACGTGGTAAGGCCGCTGAACTCAAACCCGTGGCTGAGTACACCCAGCCTTTAATCGCACCGGTTGAAAGTGGTGCTGTGGTGGGCAATGTTAGCTTGATGCTAGATGGCGTAGTGTTACGTCAAGACTCATTGGTAGCACTGCAAAATGTACCGCAAGCCGGCTTTTTTGGTCGCATGATGGATAAAGTACGCATGTGGTTTGAATAAGCATCGGTGTTTAACGTAGGCTGGCTTTGCCCAGCCTCAAACTACAAACGAGATAAGCATGATTGCAAACGTAGATCCTGATAACGTAGTGTATTTGAATGGCGACTATGTGCGTTTGGCCGATGCAAAAGTCTCGGTGCTTGACCGAGGCTTTATTTATGGCGATGGCATATACGACGTCGTGCCTGCCTACAATGGCAAAGCATTTTTAATGGACGCCCACTTGGCGCGTCTTGAGCGTAATCTGGGCATTGTGCAACTAGAGGTGGGTTGGTCTCGCACAGAGTGGGAAAACCTTGTTCTAGACATGTTGGCGCGTTCTGGCCGTGGCCGAGATTGCATTGTCTACATTCAGGTTACACGGGGTGTAGCCAAGCGCGATCACGCCTTTCCTGCCGATACTAAACCAACCCTATTTTGTATGGTTACGCCCTTCGAGCGGCCTAGCGAGGCGCGTACTAAAGGCCTAGCGGCAGTACGCCTTGACGATTTACGCTGGTTGAAGTCCGACATTAAGTCCATTTCTTTATTGGGTAATGTGCTGGCCCGTCAGGCGGCAGTCGAGCAGGGTGTAGACGAGGTTATTCAGTTCCGTAATGGTTACTTAACTGAAGGG
>DATGRU010000258.1:0-2895 GCA_035303295.1 Paenalcaligenes sp. | reverse complement strand
AGATTACAGTAACGAGATTCAAATGCTAACGGCTGATTTATGGCAACCCATCCGCTTAACACTCGAATTAGCGGGGCTAACTACCCTGCTTTTACTAGTGATTGGTACTCCAATTGCTTGGTGGCAAGCCAAATCAACATCTCGTTTTAAAGAGGTGGTGGCAACCATTGTTGCCCTGCCCCTAGTCCTACCGCCAACCGTGCTTGGGTTCTACCTGCTTATTGCACTCGGCCCCGACGGCTTAGGCGGATTATTCGGTGGCTTAGTGGGGGTGCGAACCTTTGCCTTCACCTTCGAAGGACTTGTATTTGGTTCCATACTGTATTCCATGCCCTTTGTAGTGCAACCCATCCGTAACGCCTTTGAAGCCATGGGCAGTCGCCCTATGGAAGTAGCGGCCACCTTACGCGCGACACCCTTAGATCGTTTCCTTAGCGTTGCGATTCCCCTTGCTAAACCCGGCTTCTTAACCGGTGCGGTGTTGGGCTTTGCCCATACCGTGGGTGAGTTCGGTGTCATTCTTATGATCGGGGGCAACATCCCCGGGGAAACCAAAGTACTTTCTGTTGCCATCTACGACTTTGTTGAAACCCTACGTTGGCGAGAGGCCCACATTCTGTCTGCAGGCATGCTGATTTTCTCGTTTCTTGTCATTTTCTCTATGTCAGTGTTGGCGCGACGTTCGGGTCAGCGGGCACTGTAAATAATGAATCACCCAGCTATGCAAGCCGAATCGACCATTGATGTATGCCTTGAAGGTAAATTAGGCAACTTCCACCTTGACGTTGCCTTTCAAACACCCATGCAGGGCATTACTGCCTTATTTGGCCCGTCGGGCTGCGGTAAAACCTCTGTATTGCGCTCTGTTGCAGGTCTTCAGCACATTCCCGGACGCATTGCGATTGGCGATGATATCTGGCAAGACACTCAGCATTTCCGCCCGCCGCATAAACGCTCAATTGGCTATATTTTTCAGGAAGCCAGTTTGTTCCCGCATTTGTCTGTTAGAAAAAATCTAAACTACGGGCAAAAGCGCGCTAAGAATTCAGACACCCTCATTCGTTTTGATGATGTTGTGCAGCTATTAGGGCTTTCACATCTTATCGACCGCGATCCTGCGCATTTATCAGGCGGTGAGCGTCAACGTGTCTCTATTGGGCGCGCCTTACTGACGCAGCCACGCTTGCTGCTAATGGACGAGCCGCTGTCTGCGTTGGATCGTATGGCCAAAGACGAAATTCTTCCGTATTTCGAAGCCTTACACGCTAACCTATCCATTCCAATTATTCTGGTATCGCACGATATTGCTGAGGTCGAGCGCTTAGCAGATTACTTAGTTGCCTTACGTGCTGGGCGTGTAGTGTCGTCGGGTCCCTTAAACCAAGCGCTTACCGATCCCACTTTGCCCTTTGGCCGTACTCCAGACAGTGCAGCCGTTCTACCTGCCATCGTGCTGCGCAAAGAGGAGGACGGCATTGTGGTGTTGGACGTGCTGGGCACAGAAATACTGGTGGTCGGCAAACAAGCGCTTACAGCCGGCCAAGCCGTGCGCGTGCGTATCGCAGCCAGCGACGTCAGTATCGCCCGCGAACTCGCAAGCAACTCGAGCATCCTGAATTTATTGTCAGCGCGCATTACCGGCATTGATCCAGTGGGCGATGCCGAAGCCAATGTAAGGCTTTCTTTAACAGACAAACCCGGCTTTGAGTTTCTAGCACGCTTATCCCAACGCTCGTTAAGCAAACTTAATTTGCAGGTGGGAGAAACCGTCATCGCCCAAATAAAAAGCGCCTCGTTTACGGCGATTGCTTAAGCAAGCAACGAATTAAAACGTAAAGTAGGCCAAGATGCCTACGCAGTAATAAAAGCGTCTGACGTGGTGATTGCAGTCGATGACTAAATAGGCTTACTTCAAGCTACGTCGCTTCACGTTCTGTTCGCGGTGAAAGCGCGAAGCCTGCAGCGTGCGCAATAAATGCTGCCGCTGCGGCACCAATGCCAATGCGTAATCCCGCGATCGTACTAGCACGCACCGCACGATTCGGGCTCAAACTTAAACTTTCCTGAAAACGCGAACGCGCCAATAAGCGACGAAGCGTATCGCGACGCGCCGGGACTACCGTGCGCTTTTCGCCTGACGGAGAGTCGGTAGGGCGGTTTTTCATGTGTAGGGGAAGGAGTCAGAGGGATGGTGTGATTATACGTCTAATGAAGTGGTGCTAAGCCTGATGGCCTGATCAAGCGGTTAGCATGAACTCCTTCCGAAGCAATTCATTATGCTCTCCCACCCGTGGTGCCGCTAGCGCTGCTATGCTTCCCACCCGCTCACCGTTTATGCGTAAAGGAGACCGTGTGGTGTGAAGCGTAAGCCCACGCTTCTCGCACTGTACTTGCTGCAACATCTGCAAGCCTTGAAACGCTTTTTGCTTTAATAACGCATCCCAGTCAAGAACCTCAGCACACCACACATCCGCAGGGCGAAGCACATCTAGCCATTGCTCAGTGCTGCGTTGCTGCATATGTTGGGCAATCAAACGCTTAATCTCATCCCTACAGCTAAATTCTGAACCGGGTTGTTCAACATACGACATCAGCGCTGGCAAGTTGAGCACGTCTGCGAGCCTAGACAACGGCATCATCGCTAAGGCCAAATAACCATCTTGCGTCGGGTACACTCCGTACGGAGCAGATAAGTATGCATGTGCATTACGATAACTTGAACGCAAAGGCGCTCTACCACCATCATTTAAAAAGGTGGATAAAACCTCAAACTGAAAATCGATCAGCGCTTCCAACAAGCTGGTTTGAACTTGCGCCCCCTGTCCTGTTATCCCTCGCTGCACTAGCGCAGCCAATACTCCTTCTGTTAACACATGACCTGCCAGTAAATCACCA
>DATGRU010000257.1:0-2935 GCA_035303295.1 Paenalcaligenes sp. | reverse complement strand
AGCGGCCACGCAAGCAGATGTGATTTTATTGGCAACCCCAGTCGGGGCGACGCAGGCTCTTTTGCAGCAAATGCTGCCCTATCTACGCGATGACACCATCATAACGGACGCGGGTAGCACCAAGGCCGACGTGGCTAAGGTGGCACAAGAAGTGCTGGGACTCAAAGCGAAGAATTTTGTGCCAGGGCATCCTATTGCAGGCTCGGAGGCCACGGGGCCCACGGCGGCACGGGCTGATTTATATGAAGGTCGAGTGGCGATTCTGACGCCTCTTGAGGTGAATTCAGAGGTTGTTAAAGAAACCGTGACGCAGTTGTGGCGTTCGTGCGGGGCCAGAGTATTGCTAATGGGGGCTGAAACACACGATCAAGTCTTAGCATCGGTAAGTCATGTGCCACACTTTTTATCGTCTGTCTTTATGTGGCAGGTAGCGAGCGCTTCCGATTCCGATTTGCGTCTTGCCGTGGCGGGCAGTGGGTTTAGAGACTTCACACGCATCGCAGCAGGTTCTCCTGAAGTGTGGCGTGACATTTTTTTAAGTAATCGGGACGCGGTGTTACACGAACTACGAGAAGTGCGCATGGCGTTTGAGCGCGCTGAGCAGGCATTACACGAAGCCGATGGGCCTGCACTTGAAGAATTCTTAGAACGCGCTGCCTTAGCGCGTCGTTTATGGGCAAGCAGGAGTGGTCTGGTATGACGATGGGATCCAGTATTAGCTTAGCTCCGGTAAGCCGTGCGCAAGGTCGCGTGGTATTGCCGGGTTCTAAAAGTATTTCTAACCGGGCGTTGCTGCTGGCCGCGTTGGCTGAAGGCAAAACGACGCTGTCCGGCTTATTAAGCTCTGACGATACGCGCTACATGCTTGATGCCTTGCAGCAGATGGGTGTGGTGGTTGAGCGCGAGAGTGAGCGGGTTCATATTACGGGGGGCGTGCCATTTCCCAACCGCAAAGCAGACCTTTTCTTAGGTAATGCAGGTACGGCAATGCGTTCTTTGACCGCTACGCTGGCACTGATGGGCGGTGAGTTCACCCTGCGGGGTATTCCTCGCATGCACGAGCGCCCCATTGGCGACTTGGTCGATGCTGTGCGTAGTGCAGGTGCTGCAGTGCGCTATTTGGGTGAAGAGGGGTACCCGCCGCTGGCGATAGGGCAGTGCGACCTTAATGCTGACTCAACGATTCGCGTTAAGGGCAATGTATCCAGCCAGTATCTGACCGCTTTGCTTATGGCAGCGCCGTTGTGGACCGCAGAGCATAAAAAGCCCTTACAGATTGAAGTTGAAGGGGTACTTATTTCGCAGCCCTATATTGCGATCACCCTTGATATGATGCGCAGCTTTGGGGTCGAGGTCATCAACCGCGATTGGCAGCAATTCGAAATTCCTGCTGATGCCTTGTACCGTTCACCGGGTACATACCATGTAGAGGGTGATGCATCATCGGCCTCTTATTTTTTGGCGTTGGGTGCGATAGGGCAAGGCCCTTTGTTAATTGAAGGCGTTGGTTCGGCTTCCTTGCAAGGCGATGTGCAGTTTGCCGAAGTGGTTAAGACCATGGGTGCTTCGGTGGAGTTCGCACCGCATAGTATGCAAGTAACGGGTGTGGCGGTTGCCAAGGGTGAAAAGCTCAAGGCGTTTGATCTGGACTTTAATTTAATTCCGGATGCAGCCATGACGGCGGCAGCGATGGCTATGTTTGCAGATGGCCCATGCACATTGCGCAATATTGCCTCATGGCGGGTAAAGGAAACAGACCGTATCCATGCCATGCACACCGAGCTGCTTAAATTGGGGGCTAACGTGGAATCGGGCCCCGACTGGTTACGCGTGTGGCCAATTGAGCAAAGTGATTGGAAGTCAGCCCATATTGAGACCTACGACGATCATCGTATTGCGATGTGCTTTTCATTGGCTGCGTTTAGTCCTGTGGGGGTGGAAATACTAGACCCCGATTGTGTGGCTAAAACGTTCCCTACTTATTTTTCTGTTTTCCAACAGTTGGTTAGCGCATAATGACTCAACAAGGGCATATTCCCGTTATTACCATTGATGGGCCTACCGCATCAGGCAAAGGTACCGTTACTCAGCATGTGGCACGTCAATTAGGTTGGCATACCTTAGATAGTGGGGCTTTGTATCGTTTAACGGCCCTAGCGTGCTTGAAAGCTGGGCTGGATATCCAGAATGAAGCGGCTGTTGCACAAGCTGCTTCGCAGTTAGATGTACAGTTCAAGGGTGAGCATATTTACCTTGCCGATGAAGAGGTGGCGGCGGCCATTCGTCAAGAAGAGGTAGGTAATACGGCCTCAAAAATTGCGGTGTATCCTGCGCTTCGGGAAGCGTTGTTACAGCGTCAGCGCGATTTTCGTTGTGCGCCGGGTCTTGTTGCAGACGGACGCGATATGGGCACGGTGGTTTTTCCGGATGCGGATCTTAAGATTTTTCTTGTTGCAGATGTGCAATCCAGAGCCGAGCGGCGCGCTAAGCAGTTGAATAAGAACGGAGTTTCTGCTAATCTAACGAGTCTTTTGGAAGATATGCGCGCCCGTGACCTTAGGGATTCAAGCAGAGCAAATGCTCCTTTGGTTGCGGCAGACGATGCTTATGTTATTGATTCCTCTAATTTAAATATAGAGGAAACCGTGGCATTGGTATTGTCTCGTTGGTCTCAGAAAGTAAACTAAATTTTGGTTCTTATAGTCAGCTCATTTATCCGTTATAACGGTGTCATTGTCTGATGTCATAAGGTTCTTTTAACTCCACCAAGCTTAAACCTTGGTGTGTTCAGTAGCCAATTAATGGCTGATGGATTTTATAATTTAATGTCCTCCATCCCTACTACCGATATTTTAGGCGGCGAAAGTTTTGCCGATCTATTTGCAGAAAGCGTCCAAAGTCAAGATCTGAAAGCTGGCGAAGTTATTTCTGCTGA
>DATGRU010000256.1:0-2574 GCA_035303295.1 Paenalcaligenes sp. | reverse complement strand
GAACGACGTTTGGTTTCAGGCCAGCTGGCAGCACTGTCGCTACCTCCTTGGAAGTCACTTTCATCGTTGCCGCTGTAGGCGCCATTAATTTTCAAACCTAAGCGGTCTTGAATAAGTGGGCCACCCACAAAAAAGCTGGCGTTCTGACCATCGTTGCTGATGTCGTTAACGGATTTATGGTATTCAACTGACGCGGTACCGCCCCAGACGTCCGTCACTTTACGCGTAATAATGTTGACCACACCGCCCATGGCTTCAGAACCATACAGTGACGACATCGGGCCGCGAATCACTTCGATACGCTCAATCATCGATAAAGGGGGCAATCCAATTTGCTTCCCGCTATCTTGTCCATTCGTATTAACCGAACGTCCAGCCGAAACAGGGCGGCCATCAACCAAGTACAAGGTGTACGAGGAACTCATACCGCGGATGCTGATGTCTTGTGTACCTGCACCCCCCGTTACATACACACCGGGAATGTCTTTAACGGCATCAATGACGTCGCGGTAGGATTTTTTTTCTAATTCTTCTCGCGTTACCACCGAAATACTGGCAGGAGCGTCGAGGATGTCTTGTTCGTGTCCAGCGGCAGTTACCACAACGGATTGTAGCTGGTGTACTGATTCCTCGGTGTTTTGTGCCATGACGGTGGCTGATGTAACGGTAAGCATAGCGCTGGCAACAGCCAGCGCAAGCTTACGCACTTGAAAGTGCGTTGTTGCGTTATTCATTTTCACATCCCTGATAATTTTTAGTTAAGGATTGCCGTACACGATGTTGGCCTCCCATCCATATCGGATCTTATCTGATAATGATAATGATAATGAATCTCAATAAATTTTCGTTACATGATTTGATCATGCTTTGTAGTGTTTATGCCGCGAATTAAGAAGAGATATTAGAAAAACAGATCAGAAAGGCAAAACGAGCTGCTACGACCGATAGAGCAGAAGTAGTCGTGATGGCTGTTAATTCAACAATACAAAAGGGAAGGCGAGAAATGGGTGTGAAACAGACGGGGCAAGTGCGCTTGTGCTGGCAGTGGCGGTGTGGGCGTGCGGTATGGTGATCGAGGTTTAGGTCAGGGTAATATAGTAACTATGTTGCAGGAACTAACCTTTAATCATTGGGGATTGTATGCTTAGCAGAGACGTGCTTAGCAGTGGCGCATTCCTGTCGTTTTTTCAAGATTTGCCCGGTTTTGCACAATGGCCTGCCGAGCGTATTGAAGCGTCCATGCAGGAAATGCTGGCAAAGCGGCCAGAAGATAGCCCAGTCTGGCTATTTGCCTATGGGTCACTGATTTGGAACCCACTCATTCATTTTACTAAGCGCTCCACGGCATTGCTTGAGGGCTGGCGGCGTAGTTTTTGTTTGCGTTTGGTGGCTGGTCGCGGCTCCAGTGAACAACCCGGTCGCATGATGTCTTTGGCTTCTGGCGGCACTACCTCGGGTTTGGCTATTCAACTGGATGAGTCGAATCTTGAAGAAGAGTTGCGGTTAGTCTGGGTGCGTGAGATGGTGGGCGGCGCTTATTGTCCTGTTTGGGCTCCGGTTACGCTAGCTGATGGTCGGGTTGTTCAAGCCATTATTTTTACGGCCAACCCTAAGCACCCGTTGCACGAGCCAGATGACGCACTAGAGACGGTGGCACCACTGATTGCACAAGCGAGTGGCCCCTTAGGTAGTAATCGAGATTATGTTTTGAAACTAGACCATGCCTTACAAGAACATGGTTTGTGCGATGCGTATATTCATGCCCTAGCAGGGCGTCTGGCACTGGCTGGTTCTTAAAATAATTAATGCTTGCACCTTACTCGCTTAGCGAGGTATCCCGTTATTTCAGATAGGTGCGCAAAATTTTCATCAGCACTTCAATTTCGGCATCAGGGTCTAGCGTGCTGGGCAGCGCTAATTTTTCTCTGTCGGTACCGAATAGCTCGCGCAAGTGGCTATCTAGTACAACGGCCATTAAGCCGTTCGCCGCACCGCGAAGCGCAGCAATTTGTTGTAATAGCGCTTTGCAGTCTGCCTCTTCTTCTACGGCCCGTTCCAATGCCTCGGCCTGACCCTTGATTCGGCGCAAGCGTGTGATGGCTCGTTTTTTATCCTCGGGAGAGTGGGGCATGGTGGCTTGATTCCTATGAAAGAGTACGGCGCGCTGTAGTGTGACGATGGATAGCCCGATAGCGCGAAAGACACGGCTATTGGTTAAGCCGTGTCTTTCCTCACACCCTGCTTAGTAGTTGATGACCGAGCGGATGGATTTCCCTTCAAGCATCAAGTTAAAGGCTTCGTTGATACGGTCCAGACCCATGGTATGGGTTACAAAAGGAGCCAGATCAATTTCGCCGCTCATGGCGTCTTCGACCATGCCCGGTAATTCTGAACGGCCTTTTACGCCACCAAAGGCCGAGCCGAGCCAACGACGGCCAGTCACTAACTGGAACGGACGGGTGGAAATTTCCTGCCCTGCGCCAGCCACGCCGATAATGACGGATTGCCCCCAGCCACGGTGAGCGCACTCTAGTGCGGCACGCATGACATTAACGTTACCGATGCATTCGAAAG
>DATGRU010000255.1:0-3941 GCA_035303295.1 Paenalcaligenes sp. | reverse complement strand
ACCGACCAATCTACGGCGGTGTAGGCGTTGCGCGGGGGCACTACGTTAAAGGCTAGCAACAGCAATACGCCTAACATAAAACATAAAGCAGCCGACCAGATGCCCGTAGCCGCTCCCGCAATGGCGCTACCCATAATCAGTACTGATAACCACATTTTGCGCCGGTCGGGAACGCGTATGGGGCGGCTTGCCAGTGGAGCACACCCGTTGACGGCAGCAAAATGGCTAACGTCTTCACTGGGACCTTGCACCAATAGCACATCACCGGTGCGTAAAGGTGTGCTGCGCAGCCGTGTACGCGAACGAATGCTTTGGCGAGAGATGGCCAATAAATTGATGTGAAAGCGACTACGCATTTGAATGTTTTTGGCGCTACGCCCCAGTAGGGCGGAGCCCGGTAACACTACCAATTCAAATAACTCGCTGTCTAAAGCACGCCGTGCGTGATCCCCTGTTTTCTTGGAGGCGGCTTTCTCTTTCTCACCGTCAGCAGTGTGTTCGGGCTCAGCTGGCTCTGAAGCGTCTACCTCTGCCTCCTCCTCCGTTTTATGCGGTTTGCCTTCCTCAAAAGTTAAGCCCAGCGTTTCCAAGGTAGTCGCAAGGGTGCTGGGGTTAGCCTCCAACAAAATAATGTCGTTTGTTCGCAGGGTGTGCGAGGAGTCAGGCGCATTAAGACGAATTCCATTACGAATAAGTCCTAGAATTTGCACTTCAGCATCGGCCAGAGCGTGTTCCGCATCGGCTAGCGTCATATCGATGGCTTTAGCATCTTCAGGAACCCGTGCTTCGGTTAGGTAGGCACCGGTTTCAAAATTGTCAGTGTCGCGTCGTTCACGGGCGGGCACTAAGCGCCAGCCCAGCACACCCAGAAAAATCACCCCACAAATAGCTACTGCCACCCCTACTGGGCTGAAGTCGAACATCGAAAAGCCCCGATGCCCGTCGTATACCCTAAAGCTAGACACCACTAAGTTTGAGGGGGTACCAATCAGTGTTGTCATACCACCTAGCATGGTCGCAAATGCCAAGGGCATTAAGATGCGGCCGGGCGGAATATTCAAGCGCGACGACATCTGTAAGGCGATAGGCATTAGCAATGCCAAGGCGCCAATATTGTTCATAAAGCTTGAAAGTAACGCCGCTAATGCCAATAAAGCCGTTAGCGAAATAATCGGCGTGGCATTGGCGGGTAGTACGCGGGAGGCAAGTACATCGACGGCTCCTGTTTGTTGTAAGGCGTAGCTAAGAATTAGCACACAGGCTACCGTCACCACCGCCGGATGGCTAAAGCCCGAGAACGCGTCGGCAGGGTTAATGAGCCCCACAGCCGTGCATACCAGTAAGGTGGTGATCGCTACCATGTCATGACGCCATCGTCCGAATAAAAACATTAAGATGGTGGCGACCAGTATGAGAGATAGCAATAATGCAGGGCTAATCATCGTGATAATGTCTCGCTGTACGGGTGGTACATGAATCGGAACAAGCCAAGCTCGCGTCAAACGCAAGCTCATCATACGGCCCAATGTTCTGGAACACTATGGGCACCATTCCGCATAGCATGTCACGTGTAGACGATACAACAATTTTTATAGGGAAGAGGCCGTGTACGAAACTAAGGATGAGCACTTGCTAAGCAGGGCTGCATTTTTAAAGCGTGTAATAGTGCATGTGTTGGCGGCATGCGTTTTGGCTGTCGTGATGCTGCTGTTTGGCGTAGTGGGGCATCTGATATTTGACGATATGTCGCTGCACGATGCGTTGGTTAATACCGCATTTGTGTTGGGAGGGGTGGGCGCATTCATAGTGCCTAGCACCGTAGCCGGTAAGATTTTTGTGGCTTCATATGGCTTACTGACGAATTTGTTTTTTGTAGCCAGTATCGGGGTTATTTTGGCCCCTATTGCTCATCGTCTTTTGCACAAATTTCATTTGGATCAAGATGATTAAACGCAGTCAGCTTGCATTAAGCTTTTGTAGTTTGTCTCAGTAGAGTAAAAGGTCTCGCACTGGGCGAGACCTCTTTGTAAGAGCGTAGCTTAGTCTTTATCTTCGATGGTTAAGGTTACCCCCGCAGGTGTAGGCAGAATTTTTGGCTTAAAGATCGAGAAGTAGATAAATATCGCAGCCAGTGCCAAGTAACCAATGACAAAGTCGGGTGCAGCGTTAAAGGCCATACGTGGAGCATGAATAATACCCACAAAGGCCATGGCAGCAGTAATTAGCGTAAAGGCCGCTGCACGACGGAACTGGTGGTCAATGACGCTAACAGTAATGGCACCCAGCATCATGGCGGTAAACATCGCACCTTGGCCTAGCGGCACAATACCGGTCGATACATTAGCCACCACTTCACCTGCCGCGTTGTTAAAGCGGGTCATGACGTAGTTACCTAAGTAAGGCAGCATCGCAATGGCCACGGCGGGGTAGTACTTCTTAGAGTTCGCTTGGAAAGCGGTAGACACCATGGAAATACCCACGAACACCAAGATTGGGGCCACTACGGAGACTGGAATAACCGCAGCCATGGCTGCAATCAAACCGCAAGAGGTTGCCAGTAAGTACACCACGCCGTTAGCAATACTGTAGCCGCGGCCGGCATCCATCCACTTCGAACTGGCCGAAGCGATGTAGACGGTAGTGGGGAACAAGCCACCAAACAAACAACCCAGCACAGTACCTAAGCCATCCACAGCCTGACATTCGCCTACGTGGTATTCGTCGCCTAGTACTTTCATGGCCTCGACGTTGTTCATGGTTTCAATGGCGTTGTAAAGGGTAATAGGTAACACCACGGTTAAGATGGCCAGCATGGTGGTAAAGAGCAAGCCCATGCCTTCAAAGGCGGCCATGGTGAAGGTAGGTGGGTAGAAACCCAGATAGTCGAAACCTTCTTGAAAGTTCTTGGTGTCAGACTCGCCGAGTGCGTAAGCCAAAATGGTACCAATGATGATCGCAAAGAAGGTGGATGACAGGCGAAACGGCATGACAACACGTGCCACCAGACCCAGAATAATAATGCCCAGTACCACGATACCTACGATAGGCATTTCAAGGGTTTTGTACAGCATCTCGCCGGCAATAAAGGTAAGCGCAACCCCTGCTACGGCTCCCAGCATCGCCGCGCGAGGCAGGTTGCGTTGCATCCATGGACCAATAAAGGCGACAGCGGCTTCGATAAGCCCACTTAATAAACAGGCCCCTACGGCGATTTTCCATGCAAGTTCAGGATCACCGGTAATGGTTTTGGCGGGTAGTAACACACCAAACAAAAACACGAACATCACCGGCGTACTGATACCGTAGGCAAGGGCGGTGACATCGGTACGTTGCTCTTTGCGTGCAAGACGAGCAGCGGTGTAAGCGTAATAAAAGTTACCCGACATCACCGCAATGGCAGCACCGGGCAGTACTTTGGCGAACACGATCTCGGGTGAAAAACCCATGCCCAACATCGTGATAGCAATGATGATGAAGTTAGCAATGTTGTTTTGAAATAGTGCAAAAAACGCGTCAACGTCCGTTTTTTTGAACCATGGATAATGGAATGTCCCCTGACTCATAGTTGTACCCACTTCTTGTTAATGCTTGGAGTTAGTTATGTACACAGTAATACCACGTTTGGGTTATGTAGATCTTTTGCGCTCGGGATAACGATGATGAGTCAGGCGCTTAACGCCTTGGTGCCTTGCACGAGCCTGATGTGCTTGGCTTGTCGTTATATCGGTGGTTGCGGCGTTAGCAGCCGATATCTGAGCCCTGTACTAAAAGATCTCGATAGCTAACGATTCGTTTTACAACCTGAGCGCGGATCCGCATGGGGGCCCTACCCCTTTGCTACGTGCTTAACGGTTAAAAATATTAAATCTTAACCATTCAGCCTATTTTTTTGGATATTACGTGTGAGTTTCTTTATAACCAGAATTTGCATCCCTAACGTT
>DATGRU010000254.1:0-4064 GCA_035303295.1 Paenalcaligenes sp. | reverse complement strand
GCAATGAGGATCAAGTCGGCTGGCTCGGCAAACCAAATCGCTTGCAAAATAGCTTTAGCTCGGTCTTGCTGCACGGTATGTGCCACACCCTCTAAGCCCTGACAAATTTCTTGAATAATTTGATCAGGATCTTCACTGCGAGGATTGTCATTGGTTACGATGACCTCATCGGCCAAGCGCGCAGCCACCTCTCCCATCAGCGGGCGTTTCACTCGATCACGATCACCACCACAACCAAATACACAAATCAACTTACCGCCACGCACCTCCGCTACCGTGCGCAAAGCCTCTAATGCACGCTCTAAAGCGTCCGGTGTGTGGGCATAATCTACCACTGCAAGCGGAGTCGCCGTATGCGTACCCACCGCTGAAACAGCATCCACAATTTCAAGACGTCCGGGCACGGGCCCTAAGGTCGCGATCAAACGGGAAATCTTAGCAATGGGCCAACCCAACTCGCGAAGCACTCCTGCCACTAAAAGCAGATTGGAAACATTATGGTCACCCAATAAACGGGTAAGAATTTGTGCGGTGCCGTGTGCCGTAACAATGTTGAAAACCTGCCCATCTGCCCCCGTATGTAAGTCGTCAACATACAGCAGTGCAGAGCTGTCCTGCATAGAGTAGGAGACTTTGTTCGCCTCAAGGTCGCTACCCAGCAACGCTTGGCCAAACGCATCATCGGCATTTAACACCGCACTACGTAAGCCTTTCCATGAAAACAGCTTCGCTTTAGCATCACGGTAGTTATCAGCGGTATGGTGGTAATCAAGGTGATCATGCGACAAGTTAGTGAATGCCGCTATTTCAATGCGCACACCGTCTAAGCGGCCCTGATCAATACCAATAGAAGACGCCTCTAAGGCAACCAGATTTGCTCCGGCGTCACGCAACAAGGCGAGACTCTTGTGCATGGTTAGCACATCAGGAGTCGTTAGCTCTCCGCCCAAGTTTTTGCCATCAGGCATGGTCACGCCTAGCGTGCCGACCGTACCGCAAGGAACTTGCGAATTATTCAACATCGCCGCAATCCACTGCACGCAGGATGTTTTTCCATTGGTGCCGGTTACGGCAATTACTTTGACCTCTTCTGAAGGCTTACCCCACCACTCATGAGCTATTTCACCTAGCAAAGCCGTCAAATTAGGTACTGCTAAATGAGGTACATCAATATGGAAGGGTGTATCCGGCTGCTCAAGCACAACCGCCGCAGCGCCGTGCTGTAATGCTGCATCAATAAAATCCCGGCCATCCCCGGCCATCCCCGGCGTTGCAAAAAACACATCGCCTGCTTGGATTTGCCGCGAATCCAAACACAACTGGGCACTCGGTGCCACATTCTGCTTTAACCACTCTAATACGCTAGCGGCATTCATTATTGTCTCTCCCCATTGGCGCTAATTGCCACCAATGACTCTACTGGGGCATCTGGCTGCACACCCATACGGCGCAAGCTACTAGCCACTATTTCTGAAAAAACCGGTGCGGCAACACGCCCCCCGTAATAACCATTTCCGCGTGGCTCGTCTAAACTCACTGCAACCACAATACGCGGGTTAGAAACCGGCGCAAATCCCACAAACGAACTGCGATAACTGGACTTGCTGTATTTACCATCAATAATTTTTCGTGCGGTACCACTCTTACCCGCCACCCGATAACCTTGCACTTGAGCCAAGCGCGCACCATCAGGGCCGGCAGCAGCCTCAAGCATTTCACGCACCACGCGAGCCACCTCGGGGGAATAAACTTGTACGCTGGTGGGATTACTTTCACGCTTTAATAAGCTTAAAGACACCATATCGCCATCTCGTGCGAAGGCAGTAAAAGCGTGAGCAATTTGTAGAAGGGAAGCCGAGAAACCATAGCCATACGCCATGGTAGCTCGCTCAATGGGACGCCACCGCTCCCACGGACGCAAACGTCCTGCCGCTGCGCCAGGAAAACCAGTCTGTGGCGCACGGCCAAAGCCCAAAGCGGTGAATTTGGTCCACATTTCTTCGGACGTTAATAACTCCGAAATCATGGTCATCCCAATGTTACTGGAACGACGCAGAATACCTGCTGCATCCAATACACCGTTGCGACTTACGTCCGAAATGGTATTGCCCTGATAACGATAACGGCCATCACCCGTATCGAACTTGGTTGAGGTCGTAATCTTTTTATTATCTAAAGCCAAAGCCACAGTAAATGGCTTCATGATTGAGCCCGGCTCAAAGGTATCCGTAATGACACGATTACGCAGCGCTGCACCCTTACGGTCGTTACGATCGTTAGGATCGTAGGTAGGCAAATTCACTAAAGCCAGAATTTCTCCGGTTTGCACATCCAGCACTACCGCTGAGGCGGCCACCGTATTATTTAACTCCATGCCTTTCTTCAAGGCGGAATACGCATCGAACTGCAGCCCAGCATCAATAGACAAATGCAAATCTTGCCCATGTACCGGAGGAATCACATCGCGCACATCATCAATAATGCGGCCTAAACGATCGCGAATCACACGGCGAGAGCCCGGCTTACCGACAAGCTCTTCGTTAAATGCCAGCTCGATGCCTTCAATGCCTTGATCTTCGATATTGGTAAAACCAATAACGTGCGCCATCCCCTCACCCTCGGGGTAAAAGCGGCGCATTTCTTCTTGTTGGTGAATGCCCGGGATACGTAACGCGGCCACCTCAGCAGCCAGATCCACATCAACCTGACGGCGAATATAGACAAAACTTTTATCTTCAACCGCCAGACGTCGTTGAATATCAGCCAGCGGCATATCCAGCAATGTAGCCAATTGACTTAACTGTTCAGTACTCGCTTTACGCGCATCGTCAGGAATAGCCCACACAGCACGCACCGGCACACTGGAAGCCAACACCACATTTTCGGTGCGATCAAAAACCTTACCACGCGTTGGGGGCAAAACCAGAGAACGCTCGTAACGACGCTCGCCCTGTTGCTGCAGGAATTCTGTGGACAAACCCTGCAAATGCAACGCTTTAAACAACAAAGCCAGAAAGCCAACAGCAATGGCAATAAACACCAGCTTTGCCCGCCACATCGGCAAGCGAGCTTCTAAAACAGGATTGTCATGATAGCCAAAACGTTTCATTGCACGCCCCCATTAGCGGGCACTGAAACTGTGGAGTTCAATGCATTACCACGTAAATAAATCGTGCTGTCGGGCGTACCCGTAATCATATTCAGATCTTGCCGAGCAATACCATCAATGCCAGCGTTTCGTGCCAACTCAGCCCGTTCAAGCTGCAAACGACGCCATTCGGTGTCGAGCTCACGCGCCTTATTCGACAACTGTTCGGCTGCCACATAAAGTTCGCGCGCCTGATAACGCGCGGTGACTAAGGAAATGGCAGACAGCATCAAGAGTACTGCCAGTGCAAGTCGTAATATCATCGGCGGCGCCCTCGTCTAGAGTTAGCGCCACCCACTGCGGCATAATCACGTACCTGATCAAGTACAGCCTCCCACCCCGCCTCAAGCGGAGTGGCTGTACGCTCTGCCACGCGCAACACGGCTGAACGTGCACGCACGTTAGCATCAATATCGTCTGCGGTGGGTAAAACCCGGCCCAGTGTTTGCAGCCAAGGTTGTTGCATATCTTTCTCGGCAATGGGAAGCCGAGCTTGGGTTAACGACGGCTTTGAGGCCGCCGCCATAAACTGCTTAACAATACGGTCTTCAAGTGAATGAAAACTGATAACCGCTAAGCGCCCCCCTTCCTTAAGCAGCTTTAGAATTAACGGCAACGCGTGCGCAAGTTCCTCGAGCTCGCGGTTGATGTAAATCCGTATAGCCTGGAAGGTCCGAGTGGCCGGGTGGTGACCCTTTTCGCGCGAGCGGACGACACTGGCGACCAGCTCGGCGAGATCATGCGTTGTACGCAGCGGCTCGGATTCGCGGCGAGTTGTAATCGCCTTTGCAATCTGGAAAGCAAACCGTTCTTCGCCATAATCTGCGATGACCTCCTTAATTTCGTCGATGTCAGCCTCAGCCAACCATTGAGCAGCTGTTGGGCCGCTTGCATTATTCATGCGCATGTCCAAAGG
>DATGRU010000253.1:0-7257 GCA_035303295.1 Paenalcaligenes sp. | reverse complement strand
GTGATCGGCCTCGATCTCTACAAAGCTGCCAGACATATCGTCATTCCAACGAATACCGTCGAATACGAAAAATTCTGGCTCGGGCCCAAAATAAGCCGTATCCCCTAAGCCGCTGGCCTTTAGATAAATCTCGGCACGCTTTGCAATTGAACGGGGGTCACGATCGTAACCGTTTAAATCGGTAGGCTCGGCTACGTCGCACGTTACCACCAGCGTGGGTTCCTCACGGAAAGGATCCATACGCGCGGTAGACGGGTCTGGCAAAAGCAGCATGTCAGATGCTTCCACCCCTTTCCAGCCAGGTAAAGAAGAACCGTCAAAAGCAATGCCCGCTTCCATTCGCTCTTCATCAAAGCCTTGAGCTGGAACAGTTAAATGGTGTTCCCGACCTAAGGTGTCGGTGAAGCGACAGTCGATAAAAGCGACATCGTGTTGGGCGAGTAAATTGACGAGCTCATCAGGGGTAGACATCATGACTCCAACAGGTATAAAAACACGGCAACTGGGCTACGTTACCATCAAAAAACACAAAACGCCTTTATAAGGCGCTGCAGCCAATTTATTGTAATTCATGGCCGCATACTGTTTTAATAAAATTGACATACAGCACGCAGAGTGTGGCGCCACACTTACTGATCGAGAAACTCCGCCTGCAAATCATTCAAAAATCGCCAACCTAGCTCGCTAGCGCGAATACGTGTTGGATCATCGGCCAGTAAGCCTTTCTCTAAGCAGCGTTTAATCGTCGGCAGCACATGGCGCAAGTTTTGGCCGGTACGCTCTTCATAATACGAAGCAGGCACACCTTGCTTTAAACGCAGCGCATTCAGCATAAACTCGAAAGGAAAGTCACCAAAGGCAATTGGCCCTTCTTCAGCCACGTGGGAATTATCTCGGCGTATAGCCGCCTGCATCCACGATTCAGGACTGCGCAGCTTGGCTTGTCGAATAACGCGATCTGGAAAGGAAATTTTGCCATGCGCACCAGGCCCAATACCCAAATAATCGCCGAACTCCCAATAATTCGTATTATGGCGACTGTGTCCACCCTTTTTCGCGTAGGCAGACACTTCGTACTGCAACCATCCACGTTCCTGCGCCGTTGCTTGCAGGTGTTCTTGAATGCTTTCACTGGTATCGTCATCAGGCAAGGTCGGCGGGTACTTCGCAAAAACCGTATTCGGCTCTAAGCTAAGGTGATACAACGATAGATGTTCAGGATCGAAACGCATGGCCTCTTCAAGATCGTAGGCCGCTAACTCAAGCGTTTGCGACGGCAAGGCGTACATCAAGTCGATATTGACGCGACTCACCGCCTTTTGCGCCAGCTCTATCGCACGACGCGCTTGGTCAGCCGAATGGATACGGCCCAAACGTTTTAAGGCCTCATCGTTAAAACTTTGCACACCCAGCGATAGTCGATTAACACCACTACGTGCATATTCCAAAAATCGGTCTGCCTCCACCGTACCGGGATTCGCTTCTAGGGTAACCTCGGCATCGGGCAGTAAACGCAAATAGGCTCGTATCATCGCCATCATCGCGTCAACTGTTTGCGCTGACAGCAAGCTGGGCGTACCGCCACCAATAAACACCGACACCACCTGCCGCCCCCAAATTAAAGGAAGCGCTTGTTCCAAATCGGCACTTAAGGCATCTAAATACTGTTGCTCGGGAAGCGTCTCGGGAGCACGATGGGAATTAAAATCGCAGTAAGGGCACTTACGTACACACCACGGCACGTGCACGTATAACGACAAAGGCGGTAAGGTATCAAACCTAAGGCTATCCTCTGCGCTTGGTCGAATGCGTACAGTAGGCGTAAATGACGTGCTCATCACTCTACACTACCTCGCGGCGCAAGCGCTCTAACAAGCTGGCTAAGGCTTGTCCGCGGTGGCTTAAGCGATTCTTTTGCTGAGGATCCAACTGCGCCGCGGTTAGGCCTAGCTGTGGCAAATAAAAATGGGGATCATAGCCAAAGCCATTGTCACCTTGAGGCTCATCAATTATTTCGCCTTCCCAATAGCCTTCGCTAATGATCGGACAGGGGTCATCGGCACTACGCAAATACACTAAAACCGCCACATAGCGAGCGCGTCGATTTGTGTGCCCCTGCAATTGAGCTACTAACTGCTGATTATTCGCCTGATCACTACGCTCGCCCCCATGCAGTTGGGCGAAGCGCGCAGAATACACACCCGGCCGGCCTTGTAGCGCATCAACCGCCAGCCCGGAATCGTCCGCTAATGCAGCCAAACCGGTTTGCGCGCTGGCATGGCGCGCCTTGGCCAGCGCATTCTCTACAAAAGTGCAATGTGGTTCTTCGGCATCACTAACGCCCAACTCACGCTGCGGAATAATGTGCAGCCCCTCGGGCTCAAGTAAGGCCGCAAACTCGCGCAACTTACCGGCATTAGCCGATGCCATAACCACTCGTGTTTGATGCTTAACTAAATCTTGCATGATCTTTATGCCGCGCTTTCAATAGCCTGCCGTTGTAGGGATTGCAATATTGCAATCCCATCCTGTGCTAAGTCCAATAGCCCATTTAGCTCTGCTCGACTGTAGCTCTGCCCTTCTGCTGTGCCTTGAACCTCTACAAAGGCATTAGCATCGGTCATCACCACATTCACGTCCGCATCGCAGCTAAAGTCTTCCTCGTAATCCAAATCCAGCAGCAAGGCATCGCCTTTTTTACCGACTGACACGGCTGCCACTTGCCCAATAAGAGGTGACTCGCTCAACTTACCGTCTGCCACAAGCTTTTGTACAGCCAACGCAGCGGCCACCCAAGCGCCAGTAATACTGGCACACCGCGTGCCACCGTCGGCTTGTAATACATCGCAGTCGATTTGTATCGTACGCTCGCCAAGGCGCTTCAAGTCGAAAACTGCTCGCAGACTACGTCCAATAAGCCGTTGAATTTCTTGTGTGCGCCCGGTTTGTTTGCCTCGCGCCGCTTCTCTGTCGCTGCGTGTATGGGTTGAACGGGGCAACATACCGTACTCAGCCGTTACCCAGCCCTGCCCTTTACCCACCAAAAAGGGGGGTACTCGATCCAACACACTGGCATTGCAAAGTACATGGGTATGGCCCACTTTAATCAGTACTGACCCTTCTGCATACTTTGTAAAACCCAGCTCGAACGACGTGGGTCGCAGCGCATCGGCTGCGCGTGATTCATAACGAGATGACACGTTTTTTTCCTGACTTTGCAACACGTTCTCCAATGCACAACACTGCTCACCCTTAATTAAGGGAGCTTGTTAATTTGTGTTGTTCTAAATTAATCATTTGCCCACCCGCATCACTCCATAATTGAGGATTGCAGGTAAACAATAAAATTTGATGGCGATTCGACGCATCATAAATCGCCGCTTTCATGCGATCCAATCGTTGGCTGTCCGAATACGCCAACACATCATCCAGCACGATAAGCGTGGGCCGCCCCGCCTCTTTTAATAAATCGGCATACGCTAAACGAGTGATGATGGCAATTTGCTCGGCCGCCCCGAAACTTAGCTCGTCTAAGCTCACGGGATGCCCTGATCCACGTTGTAATACGGTCGGCACAAACTCTTCACTAAGCACCACACGCGCCTCGGGAAACAAGAACCGTAGGTAGTATTGTACGCGCTGCAGCAAGGGAGCCTGTAAGCGTTCACGTAACTGAGTACGGGCCGCCATCAACTGATCCCGCAAATAACTTAAGGTTTCACTGCGCGACTGGAAATGTGCCACTCGGCGCTCTACGTGTTCCAACATAAGCTGCTTATTACGTAATTGCTCGTCTAGGCCTTTAGCACCCATGATCTGCAGCTCTGTTTCCAGACGACTTAACTCCAAACGTAAGTCTTCAAACTGCCGTTGTGCCTGGGCTGCACGACGTTCCACATTATCGATTTCTGCTTGAATACTCGCCACCGACCGCACTTGGCTTTGCTGCTGCGCTAATTGCGCTAAAGCTTCTTGTGTAGCCGTTATAGATTGTTCAACTTCAACACGACGCCTTGCTTCAGCTTGGCTCTGCTTTACGTGCGTAGCATCGTGTAGGCGTTGATGCAATTGCTGCCACTCATCCTTAGCAGCTGTTAATTTAACCTGACTTTCGATAGCCCGACGCTGGGTGTCTTGCCATAACTGTTGAAGACGCTCTAAGGCCACAAGCGCCTGTTGCTCTTGTTGCTGCGCTTGCTCTAAAGGCAGATCGGCCACCACCTCTTTAGGCATCTCGATAGCCAAGGCCTGTATACTGCGTTCTAGGGCTGCGCTTTTTTCGCGTAAAGCAACCACGCCTTCCGGAGCGTAAACTGCCAGCATGGATTCAAGCTTAGCCAGCTCATTACGTTGTTTCAGATGCTCTTGATGCAATTGTGCGGCTACACCCACATCGTTCACCCCATATGGCTGTAGCAATGTACTCAACTGTTGCTGCGCCTGTTGACGTTTCAACCTGAGCGTCTCTAAATCTTGGCCACCGGGCTCAATCCGAATCCGCCCTACCCCGGCTATAGCTAGCTCGGTAGCTTCACTTAGGGTGCAGGTAGCCTGTGCATTCATTAAGCTCACCCCGTTCAGGCTAATCGCCGCCGGATCTTCCACATCAAAGTGCAAACGGGTTGATACGGTGCTAAGTTGCGCCTCTAACACAGCACATTGGTGACTGGCCTGTTGCATCGCCGTCAAGGCCGCATCATCCAATATGCGCGTTGGCGTCTGCTGGCCTAAAACCTGAAGCTGATCAGACAATTGTTGCACCGTTTTCAAGCTTTGCTGTAATTCGCCATGCCGCCGCAACAAAGCCTCGCGTTCACGCTGTTGCTGCTGCCATTGGCTGTAAGCCTCTACGCCTTGCCGTTGCTGCCTTGCTTCACGTAATAACAGTTCGGCCTGCTGAAGCTGCTCTCTCATCGTGCTTTGTGCTTCAGTATCTTCGTCTAAGCCAATTTTTAATTGCTGCAACTGCGCAGACAATGCGTCATAACGTTGTTGCTCAGACTGCGCACGCTGCAACGCCTGATCAAGATAATCCAACTCGTGTTTAAGCAGTTGCTCGCGTTCGCTTAATTGCTGACGCTGCGCTTCATAGCGCTCCGCGGCTTGCACCTCTTGCTGTAGAGTCGGGATCTGGGCTCGCAGTTTGAGCCATGGCTGCTGCGTCTGTTGACCAAGCCATTGTTGACGCAGGCTATCTAGTTGATTCACCCGCTGCTGAAAGCCTTCGACCTCATGCTGCAGCGACGTGACCTCCGCCTGCAATTGCTCGTGCTCTTGCAGACATTTTAAGTATTCAGCCCGCGGCTTACCCGTTGCGGTAAGTAGCTCGGCCAGTCGCTGACTGACCTCGGTTAACACCTCATCGCTGTCGCTACTGCCTAAAGCCCCTACACTTGCCCCCAAGGCATCGCCTAAGTGGTTAGACGCCGCTTGCACCGCCTGCGTAATGCGATGTAGGTCCCCTTGCTGTACCCACAATAAGCCCGGCACTCCCCAGTCGCTATCTTGGCTAGCACCACGTTTACGTATGCTAAAGCCCATTTGCTCGGCCAAATACTCTTCTGCCGCATTTCCATCCAGTTGTTGCTGGCCTAGGCGTAAGTCACAGGCTGCTTGACGCAAAAAACGCTTCGTTAATAACGCTGGCTGACCTTGTAAATCAAACTCCAACTCGACTTCCGGACGTGCACTGCTATCACCGTGAGGGCGTAATGTATCCAAGGTAGAGGTGTTATGACGTTCAAAAAAGGCAGAACGAATAGCGAGCGACAAGGTGGACTTTCCGGCCTCGTTCGCCCCTGCCACAATCACCAAACCATCCTCTAATCCCGATAGCTCGAAAGGCTCGGCAAATTGCTTAAATTGAGAAACCCGCAAGCGACGCAACTTCATCGTACTTCCTATCCTTTCTGCTGAATACGTCCAAGTATGGAGGCCAACTCAATCAACGCCTGTGCCGATTGCCGTTGCCCTTGCTCGCTTTCATGGCGCAATTGCTCGAGCACCTGTGCCACATAACCGTCAGCTTTTAATGCAGCAATGTCCGCATTATCCGGCACAAGGGTTAACTGATCAGTATCCACTTCTAAGCTACGCAATCGTGCCTGATGCTCATTCAATAAGGTCTGTAAGCGCTGCTGTTGCTCAAGGCTAACTTGACCCTTAACAGTAAGTTCAAGCACCGTATCCGAGGACATTGGTTGCAGTGCTAAAGCCAAGGCATCTAGATCGCTTTCGCCCTCAATACGATGTTCCAACTGAAGCCAGCGATAACACGCCGTTTCCACACGCTCTACCGTCGGCACCGCCCCCGGATGCGCAATACTGACGATTAAGGCACACCCAGCATCGTTATTTCGGAAACGATCCGGCTCGGGGGTACCGCTATACCATGTACGCGGGTCAATTTGCTTTAATCCGTGCCAATCACCCAAGGCCAAGTAATCAAGCTTGGCACTGGCCGCCCGATTCGCTGCGATGGGATTATTGTGGCTGGCTTCTTCAGCCAGAATGCCTTGTACGCTACCGTGCGCAATACCCACCCGATAATAATCCGGTGGTGTCATGGCATCGTCAAACCATAAACTTAGATCATGCACGGTATGGCGTTGCCTCAACGGCGCGGGTAACACCGCTAACTGAAAGGAATCAAGTAAGGTGACCTTCGCTTCGTCTAGCAGTTGCACGCGCTCAGACAGCAAGCCCAATCGCTTAACAGTTTGCCACACGCCCTCGGCCAGCATGGCATCGTGGTTACCGGGAATGAACAGCCAGTTGCCCTGAAACGCACTTAGCGTATTAAATAAACGGCGAATAGTACGTTCAGACAAGCTTTGCGCATCAAACACATCGCCCGCCACGATTACCGCATCCACCTGTTGCTCGGTGGCTAACTGTGCAAGCCGTTCAACCGCCTGAAAGCGTGCCTCTTGCAGTGCAAAGGCGTCCTCAGGCTGGAAGCGCGAATAAACGCGACCTATTTGCCAATCGGCAGTATGTAACAGTTTGAGCATGTCCCCTCTAAGCAAAAGCTTGGTTCAGACTGATATTAAAACACGTAGCCTCGTTGCGCGCCGACTAAGGCTACAATTCAGGTATTAATTGATTTACACGGTGGTAATTTATGATCCGCAGCATGACCGCCTTCGGAAATGCCCGCGCCGAATCCGAATTCGGCAGTATTAGCATTGATTTACGTAGCGTTAACAACCGCTACCTTGATTTAAGTTTGCGCCTGCCCGAAGACATGCGCTTTCT
>DATGRU010000252.1:0-7794 GCA_035303295.1 Paenalcaligenes sp. | reverse complement strand
CACTTGTTGAGCTGATCGCGCTTTAATTTCTAAATAGCGCATACAGGTAACACGTAAAAAGGACGCAAAGTTAGAGGTTTCCCCTCTGAATTCGTACACCTCGTCATGCAGCAAAGCGATTAGCTCATTGGTAGTCATATTGCTGTCGGTGGCTAGTTCAGCTAGCGTGTCCCAGAACAGATTCTCTAATTTGATGCTGGTGACCACTTTTGAAATGCGTACAGATCGACTGCGTGATTCATACATAATCGGATCTGTGTGAGAGTAAATATGGCACATATCTCCTCCTGTCGTCGTGTGCGACACGGTTATTGTTAGTATGGGTTCGCCTAACAGGAACCAGAGCGAACCCATACCTATGCTACCAAACTCTTAGTCTATTGCCGTCATAGTTCTTTGCGGTTCATGCTTTCTGCAATGTATTCGGCTTGACGAATAGCCAGTGAAACAATAGTAAGCGTTGGGTTTTCAGCTGCACTCGAGGTGAATTGGCTGCCATCAGAAATAAAAAGGTTCGCAATATCGTGAGTTTGACCATAACGGTTGCAGACGCCATCGCTTGCTTTTTCACTCATGCGGCAAGAGCCCAAGTTGTGGGTAGAAGGATAGGGTGGGGTGCGGAAATTGCGTTTGGCACCCGCTGCGTTATACAGCGCTTCACTTTGTTGGAAGGCGTGTTCCCGCATGGCGATATCGTTAGGGTGGTCGTCGTAATGAACGTTGGCCACAGGCAAATTAAACTGATCGCGTTCAGTGGCATCTAGGGTAATGCGATTGCTTTCTTGAGGCATATCTTCACCCACAATCCAGAGACCAGCAGTATGGGTGTAGTCATCCATGTACGAGGCAAACTCTTCGCCCCATGCGCCGGGGTCTAAGAAAGCGGCGTAAAAGGGTAGGCCTAAACTAATGGTTTCTAATTCATAGCCGCCTACAAAACCACGTGATGGATCGTGTATAGCCTCGTCTTGGACGATTCCGGCCATGGTGGTGCCGCGATACATGTGTACGGGTTCGTCGAACACTGCATACACCGAGCCTGTTGTATGGCGCATGTAATTACGGCCAACCTGACCAGAGCTATTGGCTAAGCCCTCTTTAAATCGTCCTGACTCCGACAACAGCAGTAAGCGCGGCGTTTCAATCGAGTTCCCTGCTACGCAAACAACGCGGGCTGATTGGCGTTGCTCGTTGCCGTCTTTATCAAAATACACAACGCCGGTTACCTTGCCCGTATCATCGTGTTCGATGCGGGACACATGGCATTCAGTGCGTAGTTCTAGTTTTCCGGTGCGCCCAGCTTGAGGGATTTCTGTATAAAGGGTCGACCATTTGGCACCCATTTTGCAGCCTTGGAAACAGAAACCTTGTTGCGTACAGGCGTTGCGTCCGTCATTGACGACGCTATTGATGGCCATGTGCCCCGTGCTGACGTGCTTGTAGCCAAGCTTGGTAGCGCCGTTGTACATGATTTTGAAGTTGTTATTACCCGGCAGGCCCGGCAAACCGTTGGTGCGAGTGACGCCCATTTTTTTCTCGGCGCGTTCGTAGTAAGGCTCAAGTTCTTCCAAACTAATAGGCCAGTCGAGTAAGTTCGCACCTTCTACCTCACCATAAGTGGTGCGTGCTTTAAAAGCGTGAGCTGGAATACGTAACGAGGCCCCAGCCCAGTGAGTGGTGGTGCCACCTACGGTTTTACAAATCCATGCAGGTAGGTTGGGGAAGTCTTTGGTTAAACGAAAGGAACCTGAGCTAACCCGTTTGTCGAGCCAAGCCAGTTGTGCAAAGGACTTCCATTCATCTTGTATAAAGGTAGATGGGCTTTGACGGGCTCCCGCTTCCAGCAAAACCACGCTAATGCCTTTTTGACAGAGTTCGTTGGCAAGCGTACCGCCACCTGCTCCCGAACCAATAATTACCACTACGCTATCATCATTCAGTTCGTATTGGGTCATGGTATCTCCTCTTCTTTTTTCAGTGTTAGATAACGGCAGGGCTGGCTGCTTCGGATGGGTTAGGTAACCACGTTAGGTCATCAAAGCCACGGCGTATGTAACCGCCTTTGGTCCATGATTCCCCCTCGTAGCCGAAGTGCGTGTAGGCCATTTGGTTGTCATATAGTGAGTGGATACATTGGCCTCGTACCATCTGAAAGAAGGCTTCATTTTCCATGGTCTTTAAGGCAGCTGTTTGTTCTGCCGCCGAGGCACCCAGCCAATTATTTTGGGTGGCCGCATTAAGCTGGCTGATGCCGTCAATGACCAGCTCGCGCGTGGCCTGATCGCTACAGGCCTCATCCACGTCTTTAACCAGTAGGGCGTAGACCGCGTCGGGTAAGGTTTTATGTGGATACAGGCGCTTCGCCATTGCTAATAACGACTCCGCCTGAGTTTTATCCAAATGACTGGTGCTGAGTGCCCATGCGCGTGAAGGGGCTAAGGTTGCCAGTAGCGTACCGCTGGCCAGCACACCACTAAGCGCGACGGTACCTTTTAGAAATTGCCGTCTGCTTGGCATGGCTGAGCTATCGGTAGTGGGTTTGATGCGTACGGTAGGTTTCATGTGTTGTCTCCCGAATTAAATGAACGTGGTTTTTAGTAGTGGCCTCCGCGCTGCAACACTTCAATTTTGTATCCGTCTGGATCCGTTAAAAAGAAGAAGCGAGCGAGGTGTGGGCCAAGTTCTAATTGTTTAATCGGGGCAGGTTCAAGGCCCAAGTTCGTCAGGGTTTGGTGAGTGTGTTCCAAATCCTCGACGGTGTAGGCTACATGACCGTAGGCGTTGCCGTGCTCGTAGTCGGCGCTTTGGTCTTTGTTATAGGTCAGCTCTAATTCCGCAGGGCTTTCGTCATTACCCAAATACACTAAGGTGAAAGTGGGGAAGTCCAAACGGTGTTTTTCGTGTAAATCCAGCGCGTCGCGATAGAAGCGCATCGAGCGTTCAAGATCCTTTACGCGGATCATTGTGTGAATGTACTTTGCCATGCTTACTCCCTGAAATATCGTGCAATGGTTTTATTAATTTTGGAGTTTGTGCACGATAAGGGGGTAATAGCCTACTGCTACATGGCTAGGGATTAACCCTTTAGCCTCGTAGTAAACCAAGCGTTTTATAGGGTAAAGATGCTTTTCTATGATTAACGCATCTGCACTGTCAGTATCAAATCAGCATTAAAGCCTTTGGTGGAAGACAGCGGTATGACGTAACCCTCGGGGGTGGCGGTGGCCAGCGTGCCTTGTGATTCACTCCAGCGTTCGTCGGTATTCACGTAGCGCACATTAAAGCCGCTGGTGCTGCGGGTGATGCGTAAGGTGAGGGTGTCACGAAACAGGTATTCGCCTTCCACATGCTGATCGGGCCATAACTTGCGTTCGATGGTGTAGCCCGTGGCAGAGACAGCCAGTTCAAGCGCAACCACAACGGTACGTCCGGCCGTGATTTTTCGAGTATCTAAAAATAAGGAAAACAGGGTAGGATGGCGCGCTTCGCTAAGACCAAGCTGTTGGACGTTAAGCAGCTCGTCGTAACTGCGTAGTACGGCGCTAAAGGTGTTGCGACGTCGCTCGGTAAGTCGGTAGTCAAAGGCGCCTCGTGGTGCTACGGTGGCTTCGAAATAGTAAGAGGCTCGAATTTGTCTACCCTCGTCTTTTGCTTTTTGCACTGACGGCGGCAGCGGTAGAGCGCGCACATGCAGCTGACCATCGACGCGCATATCACCAAAAAGAAAGCGCACCAGATTTTGATAGCCTTCTTCTGAGTTCACCACCCCGTATGGCCCACTGTGGCTGCGAAAAGCAAAGGCACGTGGTGCTCCGGATACCGTCGCGTTTTCGATTTTCACCAACCCGTCGCTCATTTCACCAGCCAGCCGCCGCGATAGGCCCATTGCAGCCTCGTAGTCGCGGTGGTTCGTGCCGACGAAGCAGAAGAAGCGTTGTGGGTCGAATTTATTATTTAATGAATCTACCCGTTCAGGCTTATTTTTAAACCCCAAATACTCGGCCATTTTGCCGTGATTGAAGTTATTCATGTCCCACACGCCTAAGATGCCGGGTACGTTAATGCCGGCTAGCTCAATGCCGTTATGTGGGGTGGCATAGGTAAATACTTTATCCACCAACTCGCGATCGGCCTTGGTGCTGATTTTATCGTTCTGTAGAAATGCACGAATAACCAGCCCTCCCATCGAGTGACCCACCAAATGCACTTTGAATTGTTTGCGTTGTTGGGTGTTGCCTGCGCAGAGTTGATCCCGAAGCGAGTGAATTAAATCTTTTAAGCCTTTGGCTGCGTCAGGAATGGAGAGGGGAGTTCCCGTACCAAAATCACGGTCTGCGGCGTCGTAGTAGCGGTAAATGACGAGGCTTTTAGCGGGTAGCTGATCGCGCAGTTCGGCGCCATCAGCGAAGGTGTCGCGATAGCCGTAGTCTTTCATCAGGCGTATTAGTGGCGACTCGAATACGTGACGTATTACTTGTTTATCCCACGACTGGCGTACTTTGGTCGAGCCCAGATTAAAGCCCATATACGGGGAAGAAGTCGCATCGGCGATCTCGCTTGGGGTCATGGCATAACCCCGTACGTAAATAATGGGATAAAAAGGCGCAAGTAGGGTGGTCATCGCGTTATCTCGTTAACTAAGGCATGCTTGACGCCAGTGAGTTGGTCGCCAGCTTAACTATCGCTGTTAAGCTGATAGGGTCTTAGCAAATTTAACGCGTGAAAGGCGGCCCTGCATCATGGTTTTCATGGGGGGCCATTCGGCGGGTAGAAGCCCCGCCGCAGTATAAAATGGTTTAAGCGACTGCTTTGTCGTTTAACCAGCGCAGGTATGCGCTGCGAGTTTCGTCGCTAACGGACTCTAACACTTTCTGGTGGTTTACTTGATGGCGCACAACCAGACGAGCATCCGCTACGGCGCGAGATTTACAGAACCAGTGGCAGCTGTGCTGGAATAAATAAAGCTCGGCCGATAAATGAAAGGCGCGGTCTTTGGGGCTAAGGTTATACGGGTTGTCGACCACGCGCCTAAACCCCGCAGCGTGAATACGCAGCAGTTCACGAAAGTCGCGAGTGAGGGTAGGTAAGAAACGTTCGGCGTAAGGCACACAAAAGGGCAGTGCAACAAGGCTTGCCGCTTCACGGCTTTCTGCTTGCATCGCGTCGGCTAGTGTTTGAGCCTGCGCGGCTACAGCTTGTTCGGTTTGAGTGAAGGTATCCAGAACTTGAAGTTGGCGACTTTCAGAATCTTCGTTAATGGCACGCGCATAACCTTGAGTTAGCGTTTCCATATGCCGTTCAAGTTGTAAGTTATTTAAGTGTTTGCCTAGTAAAGTGATATGTTCCCGCTGGTAACGCTGGCGCAACAGGTGCCAACCAACGAGAGCAGCGATAAGAAGTAATGCTATATCCATAATACGTGTTGCCTTAAGCTCTAACCGACAGACGCCACTTTACCGTAAATTGGGGAGGCGCTGTTGATATGCCGACCTTCTATTTAAGCAGCTAATGCGTTCTATTTGTTGCCGGTGCGGATCAAGGCTGCGGTAGATTCTGCAGCCAGATCTACATCCTGACTATCGAGACAGGCGACGAGAGCGATAATGCTTGAGTCTTCTAGACTGCGTAAATAGCCCAACGCCTTTGCCGCTGAGCTCGATCCTTTTGATAGTTCCTGAACCAATAACCCTTCCAGTGGTTTGGCTTGTGGTCCCAGACGGTAAGCCATCTCGATAGCACAGCGAAGGGGCAGCCCTAAGTCTCGGTATGCAACCCCAAAGCTATTTCTCGCACTTCCATCCAGAATTGAAACCAGCACGGGCACCACCGCCGGCCCCGCAGCTAGCAGTTCTTTTTCAGCATCTATCATGGTCTCCTCATTCAGGAGTCGTTCAAGTAGAGCATTGGACATGATTCAGTTTATGGCCTCCCTTCAAGCATCTTCCTGTTTAATCGTTATTTGATCAAGCTGTAGTCTAAGCTGAAATAGAGCGCCTGAAGCGATCTCCATCCGTACCATGCAAAGATATGGATTGGAAGATGTAGAAGTGTAGGGGGATTTCAGCGGATAGCGCTAGAACGAAGAAAGGGACCTAAAAGGTCCCTTTCTTGAGAATTTACAGACTTCAATGAATCTATAAATTAAAATTTGGAGCGGGAAACGAGGCTCGAACTCGCGACCTCAACCTTGGCAAGGTTGCGCTCTACCAACTGAGCTATTCCCGCGTATTTGTGTATTGCTACACGATTAATAAGCGTTGGTGTTGTTGCTTACTAATGAAAGAATAGAATTATAAGCTAGGCTTTTTTATTTTGCAAGTGTTTTTATTAAAAATTGCAAAAAATTCTTTCTTTGCTGCTAAAGACTGTGGCTAAACCAAACTGCTTTAACGCCCTTGGATTGGCTAACCGTTGTTTGCTTAACCAAGGAAGAATTGAACTATAGCACTGAATTTTTAGTTGTGTCAAGCATTTTTCTTGTTTATTTCAACTGCAAAGCCTTAGTGCCTGCGTTATGCTTACGAATTATATCTTTTTTAGCGGGTTAGCCGAGGGTGAGTATTCTTCAACATCATGATTTAAGTCAGCTTAATACCTTTGGGCTGGTATCGTCGGCGATGGCTTTTGTTTCTTATCAGCACCGCGACCAGTTATCAGCGTTGTCAGCACTGGTGCACGAGTACGAGTCGCACTGGGTGTTGGGTGGTGGCAGTAACGTCATTTTGGCACCGCAGGTTAAGGGGCTAACCATTAAAACCGACAGCCGTGGCATTCGTTTAATAGAAGAAACGACTGATCATTGGTTGATTGAAGCTGAAGCGGGCGAGAACTGGCACGACTTTGTCGCCTACACCTTAGAACAAGGCTGGTGTGGCTTAGAAAACTTGGCGTATATACCCGGTACGGTGGGGGCGGCGCCTGTACAGAATATCGGTGCTTATGGTGTAGAGCTTGATCAGCGCTTACATAGTGTGTTGGTATGGCACCTGCCCGATGCCACCTTGCACGAATTTAGTGCAGCCGAATGTGGTTTTGCGTATCGAGATAGCCGCTTTAAACAAGCTGCGCCAGGCACGTGGTTAATTGTGGCGGTGCGCTTTTTATTAGCGAAACAATGGCAGCCAGTGCTGGGCTACCCTGATTTACAAGCGCACCCGCTTTTGTCTTCAACACCCACGGCAGTTGATGTGTTTAAGGCGGTGGTCGATATTCGTCAACGCAAGCTGCCCGATCCCATCTATATAGGGAATGCAGGTAGTTTCTTTAAGAACCCTATTGTTTCCGCAGCAATCGTACAGCGCATTCGTTCGCACTACCCAGAACTGAAGGCGTATCCCCAAGCCGATGGGCGTTTTAAGCTGGCTGCGGCGTGGCTGATTGATAAAGCAGGCTGGAAAGCACGTCCAATGGGGCGGGTCGCCATGCATGCGAATCAGGCGCTAGTGATGACGAATCTAGGGCAGGCGAGTGCAACAGAGGTGAAAGCTTTGGCGAGGGCAATACAGAACGATATTTTGAATCGTTTTGATGTGGCGTTAGAGCAAGAGCCCATTAATATTGAGTAAAACGCTGCGATTAAACGCGTTGCATAGACGTGGATGATGAACAGCCAGGCATAAAAAAGGCCTGAGTTCAGTGAACTGCTCATCGTACTTCGTCATGAAAAACACCCCAAAGGTCGGTTTGGTGTCCAACTTTTGGGGTGCGGTTCAATACCGAACTTAGGCCTTTGGGCTTTTTGCTTTAGAGCTTAAGCTAACTTAGGCGGCATCTAGCACATCCTGCATTGAATAT
>DATGRU010000251.1:0-5323 GCA_035303295.1 Paenalcaligenes sp. | reverse complement strand
AGGCGGGATAACACTTCAGTGCGTAGAAGGTCTGAGGCGGCATCAAACTGCTGGCTTAATTGCAATTGTTCAAAAAAGGCCCGTACCTGATAAATGGACATGCGCATCAGGTCGTGGATATGCAAACCGGGTAAAGCATTTAATTGCTCGGGCGACCAAGTGGCGTGAACCGGCATAAAACGTTGATAGTTGCCGTCGCTGTCATGCTGCTGCGAGCCCGCACGCCACAATAGTGCATCCGCTTTAAGGCGCGAGCTATTGCATGCGGGGCAGGGGGTGTAGCTGCGATACTTAGACAGCATGACACGTACATGCATGCGATAGCTACGGCTTTCCAGCCAGTCGAAAAAGCGCGCAATACCATACCATTGTTGATCCCACGCTTTGCGTCCACCTTTCCAGTCGGGGTCGCCCTGAATCACCCATTGTTGTTCAGCTTCACTGAGGTTACGCCATGGCACACTTAGGCGTACGCCGGCTTTGGGGGCGTATTTTTGAAGGTCGGCCTGACATTCTTTATAACTAGCGGTTTGCCACGGGCGGATAGCCCCTTCGAGTAAGCTTTTACTTTCATCCGGTACGACTAAGCCGTAGTCGATACCCATCACTCGGCCAAAGCCTCGACACGTCTCGCAGGCGCCTAAGGGCGAGTTAAATGAAAAGGTACTGGGCAAGGGCCGGTTGTAATCAATGTCGCACTGGGCACAATGCAGGCGGTTGTTGTAGCGCCACTGCTCTTCAGGCGCATCCGATGCTGCCGAGGCAAATACAATAATTTGCCCGTTACCTTGGGTTAGCGCAGCGTCAATGGCTTCCATTACGCGTTCTCGCTCGGCACTTTGCAAGCGGAAACGATCTTGCACCACGTGCAGCACGCGCTGCTGTGCTTTTTTTATTTTTTTCCCTTCGCTGATTTCAATTTCGCGGCTACTTTCGTGATGAATACGGGTATAGCCTTGCTGATTTAAAAAGCCTTCTACTTCTTCTTGAGTGAAATTCAGCGGAATCGCTACAGCGAAAGTGATGATTAAACGCGGGTTGTTATCGGCACAGCGATGCTGCAAATCTTCGGCAATGCTTTGTGGGCTATCTGGTTTGACCACGTTAGCGCAACTGCGGCAATACAGTGTGCCCATACGCGAAAACAGCACTTTCAAATAGTCGTTCAGCTCGGTCATGGTGCCGACGGAGCTGCGCGAATTACGTACTGGATTGACTTGATCAATCGCAATAGCCGGTAAGATGCCCTCGATACGATCGACTTGAGGTTTATCCATTCGATCAAGGAATTGGCGGGCATAAGGCGAGAAGGTTTCTACATAACGACGCTGCCCTTCAGCGTATAAGGTATCAAAGGCTAATGAGCTTTTCCCCGAACCGGACACACCCGTCAGTACGGTTAGTTCGCCAGTGCGAAACTCGACATCTAGGTTTTTCAGATTATTTTGACGGGCGCCGAAAATTCGAATGTGACGACTCATAGTGCAAGGAAAGCGACAGTGAAGGGGGGAATAACAAAATAATATAGCGACGTTTTGTATCTTAGCGCGGTTTACGGTAGAATTCTGGATTGTCTTTTGTGGTGGCCTCGTCTAATTGGGCTACCAGCTTCTATACCCGTTCGGAGAACACCATGGCAGAAATCAAACGCACACGCCGCAACACGCTTGAGCGTCGTTGCTTGGGCAAAGCATTTAAACGCCTTTACGTGCGTTCGCCTAAAAGCGTTTTCAAAATGCTTGAGAAAGTAAAACGCGCTTAACGCGATCTACGTAACGTCTTATGGTGCAACACTTAGGTTCCTAAGTCACGTTACGTACTGTTAAAGAAAAAACCACAGCTCTACAGGCTGTGGTTTTTTTTGTCTGTATGCTTGATGAAGAAAAAATAAAACCGCGTAGAATCAAGTCGTGAGCCCGTGAAACGGGCCGCTAAATAGTCTCATAGAATAGTGGGGCATTTATGAGTAAAGCGTTCAATGTACCAGAATCATGGCTGTATCAATTTACGGTATTAACGCCTACGTACAATCGGGCGCATACCTTGGAACGAGCCTATCAGTCTTTATGCTTGCAAAGTTACCAAGACTTTGAGTGGCTGGTTATTGACGATGGTTCCACCGACAATACACGCGAGCGGGTCTTGGCGTGGCAGCAAGAAGCTAACTTCCCCATTGTGTATCAGTGGCAGGCTAATCAGCATAAAAAAACAGCCTTCAATCACGGGGTACGCTTGGCGCAAGGCGAGTTAATCGTGGCGCTGGATAGTGACGACACCTTAGAGCCTAATGCCTTAGAGCAAATGGCGGCGGTTTGGCGGGATATTCCCCAAGTGCAACGCCACAATTACGTGGCGGTCACGGGTTTGTGCCAGCGACCGGATGGCAAAGTGGTGGGTGAGCTATATCCCTATGATCAGTTTGATGCCAGCTCGTTGGACATCAATTTCAAATATGCGGTTAAGGGTGAAAAGTTTGGTTGTTTAAGTACTGCCGTGCTAAGACAATTCCCTTTTCCTGAGCACATAGATGGCTTTGTGCCAGAAAGCTTGGTGTGGCGTTCAATTGCCCGAGCCGGTTATTTAACCCGTTTTGTGAACCAAGTGTATCGGGTGTATTACGACAGCGCCGATTCGTTGTCTGAACAGGGGCAAAACAGTACACAGCACGCGCTAGGGCTGTGGTTACTGGCGCACGATACCGTGGTGAATTGCTTGCCGTGGTTTAGGTATCAGCCCAAGGCCTTCTTGATGGCAGCAGCGCGCTACACGCGCTTTGCTTTGCATATGCGGCACAATAAGGTGCCACGGCCCGAAGGCTATCTCTTAAAAGGCGTGGGCGCAAGGGCATTGGTGTTGCTGATGTGGCCTGTTGGTGTGGTTTTGTACATACGTGACAGGCTGCGTGCACCCTAGCTTAGTGCAGGGTGTCGGGGTTTGGGTTGGGCTGTACGCGGGCGGCGTCGAAGTCGTCATCAATATCGTTGCTGTCTTCGTCATCGTCGCCGTACACATCGGCTTCTATCTGAAACGGCAGTAAGTCGTTTAGGTCGTTGCTCCATGCGACATCGTCACCTTGATCATCCAGCTTGATATAGCGTACATTTTCGATGTCAGACAGCTGCACTGCCCATAAAAACTGGCACGAGTAGGTTTCATTGGCGGCAATATTTAGCCCACCTTGGCTACCCAGTAAACGGGAGTTCGCCCCACCAATTTGTACAATCGTTAATTCGCTGTCATCATCGTCGGTGCCTAGTGGAATAGCAAACATGACCCATTCAAATCCGGTCTCGCTGGCGTCCATGACCTCAGCCAAAACAGGCTTGCCTAAATAGGCGCTTAAGGCGTCTGCTGTACGGGCTAAGAGTTCCAGTTCGTCGTTGGTGAAAAGTAAGGCTTGGGACATGGTCAGATTCTGAAGCATAGCAATAATTAATATAGTGTTAGTTTAACGAGAGTTGCGCCGTCGGTGCAGTTCTTTAGTCCATTACTTGTGCTGAATCGTCACGAGTACACCTTGAAGATGCAGTGGTTGCCTTACAATCAGCCATTGCAATGATGCGTTTTTCCTCTTATTCGAGTATTTATGGCTCAATACGTTTACACAATGAATAGGGTGGGCAAGATTGTGCCACCTAAGCGCCAAATCTTGCGCGATATTTCACTGTCTTTCTTCCCGGGTGCGAAAATCGGTGTGCTAGGCCTGAATGGTTCTGGAAAATCGACGCTTTTACGCATTATGGCGGGTGTCGATAAAGAAATTGAAGGTGAAGCCATCCCGATGCCGGGTATTCATATTGGCTACCTACCACAAGAGCCTCAACTGAACCCCGAGCACACCGTGCGTCAAGAAGTTGAAGCAGGTTTGGGCGAGGTCTTCGCTGCTAAACAGCGTTTGGATCAGGTGTACATGGAGTACGCCGAACCCGATGCTGACTTCGATGCGCTTGCGGCCGAGCAGGCCGAACTTGAAGCCATTATTGCGGCAGCGGCTACCAGCGGTTCAGATGATATTTCCACACAGATGGAAATTGCTGCTGATGCGTTGCGTCTACCCGCGTGGGACGCGATGATTGGCAATTTATCAGGTGGTGAAAAGCGTCGCGTCGCGTTGTGCAAACTGCTGCTATCTAAGCCCGATATGTTGCTGCTTGACGAGCCCACTAACCACCTTGATGCGGAAAGTGTGCACTGGCTCGAGCAGTTCTTAAGTAAGTTTCCTGGCACCGTCGTGGCGGTTACCCACGACCGTTATTTCTTGGATAACGTCGCCGAGTGGATTCTTGAGCTTGACCGTGGCCACGGTATTCCATGGCGTGGTAACTACAGTTCGTGGTTGGAGCAAAAAGAAGACCGTCTGAAACAAGAAGAGTCGACCGAGTCGGCACGCCAGCGCACCATTAAGAAAGAGTTGGAATGGGTGCGGCAGAATCCGAAGGGCCGTCAGGCGAAGTCCAAAGCGCGTCTTAGCCGCTTTGAAGAGTTGGCTTCGCACGAGTACCAGAAGCGTAACGAGACACAGGAGATCTTTATCCCTGTGGCCGAGCGCTTGGGTAACGAAGTGATTGAGTTTAAAAACGTAAGCAAAGCTTTTGGCGACCGCTTGTTGATTGATGACCTTAGTTTCAAAATACCGCCCGGGGCGATCGTCGGTATTATCGGCCCTAACGGTGCCGGTAAATCAACGTTATTCCGCATGATTGCTGGTCAGGAGCAACCCGATAGTGGTGAGGTTCAGCTGGGCCAAACGGTTAGCTTGGCCTATGTGGATCAATCGCGCGATTCCTTGCCCAACGATAAAACCGTCTTTGAAAGTGTGGCAGATGGCGCGGATATTCTAACTGTCGGCCGTTTTGAGATGCCATCGCGTGCTTATATTGGTCGGTTTAACTTCCGTGGATCAGACCAAAACAAAATTGTAGGTGAGCTCTCCGGTGGTGAGCGTGGTCGTCTGCACTTGGCTAAAACGCTGATTTCAGGTGGCAACGTACTGCTGCTTGACGAACCGTCTAACGACCTCGACGTTGAAACCCTACGGGCGCTTGAAGATGCGTTACTCGAGTTCGCCGGTAGCGTGATGGTGATTAGTCATGACCGGTGGTTCTTAGACCGTATTGCCACACACATTTTGGCCTTTGAGGGTGATTCGCACGTGGAATTCTTCGATGGTAACTACCAAGAGTACGAGGACGATAAGCGTCGTCGCTTAGGTGAAGAAGCCGCGAAACCACGTCGCATTCGTTATAAAGCATTGAAATAAGGAAAAGCATATGGCGTTGTTAACTGCGCACCAAAGTATGGTTCTGGCGATTGATTTGCAGGA
>DATGRU010000250.1:0-3712 GCA_035303295.1 Paenalcaligenes sp. | reverse complement strand
CACACTGGCATGCTTGGGTTTGTCTGCTAAAACCTGAATTAGTTCATCTACATCGCCCAAGCCTAAATTCAAGCCTTGGCCCGCCAGAGGATGCACACGGTGCGCAGCATCGCTAACCAACGCCACCTGCGGCGCCACCATGTCGCTACGTTCAACGCTTAATGGGAAAGCATAAACTGGAGCTCGTACCGTTAAACGACCAAGGCGCCCACCTGTTACCGCTTGAAGACGCACAGAAAGCTGCTCGGCTCGTTCTTCAGCCGACAAGGCCATCATACTGTTCACCCAGTCTTCTGGCCCTGACCACACCATTGATACTTGTGGCCCCTGTGCAGTATCAGGCAATGGCAACAGGGCCACCACCGATTCACCCGTGAACCACTGAAAGGCTACGCCTTGGTGAGCGCGCTCGGCCGTTAGGTGCGTTACCATCCCGCTGGCTTGATACGCTTTGCGATGGTGACGAATTCCCGCTTGGGTACGCACCTGCGATTGCGCACCATCGGCACCAATAATTAAATCGGCTGGCAAGCGCTGACCCGTGCGTGTTAGCACTGCAGCGCCATCACGCTTTTCAAAATGGTCGTCATGCCACGGCACACCATACACTTTCAAGGCCTGACGCAATACACGCTCAAGCTCGCCTGACTCAACAATCCACGTCAGCGTGTCACGCGCGTCTTGCCACGCTTCAAGTTGCAGAGAACCACCGCCATCACCATAAAGCTCCATCGCGGACACCGGTGTAAGCCGACGCGGCTCCATCAGCCCCCACACGCCTAAGTCATTTAAAAAATGCTGGCTGGCCGCCGAAATAGCATAAACCCGAGGGTGATAGACATCCGGTTCAGGCATCGTACGGTGCACATCCGGTGCAAGCACCGACACTGCCTGCGACTTACGCGCCAAACCCAGCGCGCAAGCCATTCCCGCAATCCCACCCCCGCACACTACAATAGGTTGTTTAGTCATCGTGCTGTTGGTGCCCCTGCTGTTTTAGGCCATAGAACCCACATTTCACCGCGCTGTTTCATGCGCCCTGCACTGGCACCTGCTTCATCGCCAGTTCCCCAGTAATAATCCGTTCGTGCTGCACCCTTAATCGCCGCACCCGTATCTTGCGCGAACACCACCCGCTGCAAAGGCTTTTGCGAAGCGGGGTAAGTGGTGGCTAAAAACACCGGTGCCCCAAGCGGCACGAAGGTAGGATCCACGGCAATTGCCCGCTCACCAATCAGCGGAATGCCGTAAGCACCTTTAGGCCCTAATAAGGGGTCTACTATTTTCTCTTCCCGGAAAAACACCATAGCGGTATTAACGTTCAACATTTCCTGAACTCGATCGGGATTGCGTGCCGCCCACGCTTTAATATTTTGCATTGACGTTTGCGCCAGTGGCAACTCGCCTATTTTTGCTAACCACTGACCAATGGACGAATACGGATGACCATTGTGATCATCGTAGGCAAGTCGCAACGCCGAGCCATTTGGCAGAACAGCCCGGCCTGAGCCCTGAATTTGCAGGAAAAAAGCCTCTACCGGATCGGCAGCCCACACGATGGCCTCCGGTTGGCGGCTAGCGTTAGCCGCAATTTCGGCGCGCGTATCATAGGGCACCACACGCTTACCATCCAACTTGCCACGAATGCGCTTACCCGCCAACTCGGGGTATAAAGCCCCTAAATCCACCGTCAGCAAATCGGCTGGCGTCGCATACAAAGGCCATTGATAATCCCCCCCGCGCCGCGTTGAGGCCTTAATCAGCGGCTCGTAATAGCCGGTAACCGTATTCGCCGCAGGCTTACCCGCCTCGTCTAACACACGCCACGGCTGCAGGTGTTCTTGGAAAAATTGGCGCACAAAGCTTGCACTTGCCCCTTCTTCGCCCTGACCACTGCGGGCTGCGGCTTCACACACCCCATGCCACGCACGCGGCGCTGAACGAGCTGGCATCGTTAACGAGCCACTAACGGGACGCATCAAACCCTTACAGTTATTAATGAAGCCCTTCCACACATGCTGTAAGTCATCATTTTGCCAACCGGGCAAGGTCGACCAATTTACTGCCTGATACTTTGCTGCTAAGGGTCGGGGTGGAGTCTCGCGCAATTCACTGAGTGCCGGTACACGCAGCGGCTTTAATGCCACATCGTCTAGTGCCTCACCCGCCCCTTTAGTCGACGTGCCCGTCGAACTATCTGGGCCAATATCCACCGTTGAACACGCAACCAACATCGCCACCAGCGGGCTTACATACAGCAGTCGTTTCAGGCTCATAAAATTCTCAATGCAAAGTTCGTGGAATTGCCAGTACAAACTCGTTAATTGGCACATCAAAGGCCTGCCCATCTTCCGATACGCAGTGATACGACCCCCGCATGGTGCCTACCGGAGTGGGCAAAGGACAGCCGCTGGTGTACTCAAAGCTTTGACCCGGCGCCAGTAACGGCTGTTGTCCGACCACACCTAAGCCTCTTACTTCTTGCGTTTTTTGATCGCCGTCGGTAATCACCCAGTGTCGACTAATAACCTGCGCTGCCTTACTGCCATTATTCGTAATACGCACGGTATAGGCAAAAATATACTGATGTCGTGCGGGTTCAGATTGCTCTGGCAGGTACTGAGGCGTTACAGTCACCACAATATCTTCAGGCTTCATGATTGTTCAGCCCCTATATAAAATACATTCATCGAATGCAGACAACTTCTGCACGAAATAGGCTGTAATGATGACATACTTACACCTATCCGGTCATAACCCACCTTATTGTTATTGAATTCCATGTCTCACAAACAAGCCGCCCTCATCGCTCCCAGTATTTTATCCGCCGATTTCGCCTATTTGGGCGATGACGTTAAAAATGTCATCAACGCTGGTGCCGACTGGGTGCACTTTGATGTTATGGACAACCATTACGTGCCTAACTTAACGTTCGGCCCCATGATCTGTAGCGCCTTACGCCCCCATACCGAAGCCCCCATCGACGTACACTTAATGGTTGAGTCGCCCGATAGCCTTGTCGTGCCGTTCGCTAAAGCCGGCGCTAACCTTTTAAGCTTTCACCCCGACTCCACCGCACACGTAGATCGTACCCTGTCCTTGATTCGCGACCAAGGCTGTAAGGCCGGGCTGGTTTTTAACCCAGCCATGCCGCTTGAGTGGATGGATCACGTTATGGACAAGCTCGATATGGTGTTGCTAATGTCCGTAAACCCCGGCTATGGTGGTCAAAAATTTATCCCCCACAGTCTGGAAAAACTACGCTTAGCACGACAAAAAATCGATCGCTGGGTAGAAAATGGCGGTCAACCCATACGGTTAGAAATTGATGGTGGAGTGAACGTACAAAACATTGGCGCCATCCGTGCGGCCGGTGCCGACACCTTTGTAGCGGGCTCTGCTATTTTTGCGCAGCCCGACTATCAAGCCGTGATTAACGCCATGCGTGAAGAAATTGCTAAAGCTGATGCGTCCTAAGCCTTAGGCCAAGCCACAGCAGCTTTTATGATCGCGAAGCAGAGCCTGCCGTTGGCTCGCTTGCTTGTTCTTGGCGGTCGATATACAAGGAATTGCTTGCCATTTTCTTAGCATTCGCTTTAGCCGCTGTGGCCAGCTCGGCAATTAAACTGCCCGAGTACAACTGCACACGATCCACCTGCACCACACCCAATGAAATCGTAATAAGCGGATGAAACACCTTCACCTGCTGGCG
>DATGRU010000249.1:0-6101 GCA_035303295.1 Paenalcaligenes sp. | reverse complement strand
TTTTTCGACCAAGCCACCTTGCTTTACGTTGCCGGTGATTTGGAAAGCTAAGGTACCGCGCGAGCGGCCCATGCCGTAGTCTCGATAATAGTCGCCGCCTTTAGCCAGAATAATGGGCACTGACCCTAAGGAGATGACGTTGTTCACGACCGTGGGCTTGCCCATAAAGCCTTCAAGTGCGGGCAGTGGAGGTTTAAAGCGCACCATGCCTCGCTTGCCTTCTAAGCTTTCCAATAGCGATGTTTCTTCACCGCAAATGTAGGCGCCTGCTGCTTTACGCACTTGCAGATGGAAGCGTTGGCCGGAGCCGTTAATGTTATCGCCCAACCAGCCTGCGGCTTCAGCGCGTTCGATCGCGGCGTCGAGTACGTGGATGGCCAGAGGGTATTCCGAGCGCACATAAATGTAGCCTTCGGTTGCGCCGACGGCTAAACCTGCGATGGTCATGCCTTCAATCAGGGTGTAGGGGTCGCCTTCCATAAGCATGCGATCAGAGAAGGTGCCCGAGTCACCTTCGTCCGCGTTACAGACGATGAATTTTTGATCAGCCTGAGCTTGTAGAACGGTGTTCCATTTAATACCGGTAGGGAAAGCAGCACCACCACGGCCACGCAAACCCGAATCGGTAACGGCTTTTACGATATCAGCGGGGGCCATTTGCAGGGCATTCTTTAAGCCAACAAAACCACCGTGCGCTTGGTAAGCATCGAGGTCTAGCGGGTCGATAATGCCGACGCGCGCAAAGGTTAGACGCTCTTGGTTTTTCAGGTAGGGAATCTCTTCGGTTAAACCGTGGCAAAGCGGGTGTGCTTGCGCTGCTAACCAGTTAGCGGCAAAGAGCGAGTCTAAATCGTCAATGCTAACAGGGCCGTAAGCTACACGGCCTTCTGGGCTTTCGACTTCCACTAAGGGCTCCAACCACAGCATGCCACGTGAGCCATTGCGGACAATTTCCACATCTTGCTGTTGCGCAGCTGCGCGTTGTTGAATGGCTTCAACCAGCTCGTTGGCGCCTACTGCCACCGCAGCGGTATCACCGGGTACGTAAATACGAATAGGCGTCGTCATTATTTGCTTCCTTCTTTGGCCAGCAAGCTATCAAGGCGGGCAGGGTTCATCTTTGCATAGGGCTTGCCATCAAGCATGACCGCAGGGGATTGCGCACATAAGCCCAAGCAGTACACGGGCTCTAGCGTGACCGCACCGTCAGCCGATGTTTCGTGAAAATCACAGGCCAGTTTGTTTTGTGCGTGCGCGGCTAATTCTTGGCCACGCATCGACTGACAGGCTTCCGCCATACAGACTTCCAGTACATGCTTGCCAGCAGGCTTTTGTCTGAAGTGGGCGTAAAAAGTGATCACACCGTGAATTTCAGCACGGGAAAGGTTTAACGCATTGGCCAGTAGAGGAACGATTGCGTCGGGAATGTAGCCCAGTTCGTCTTGCACGCTGTGCAAAATGGGTAGCAGGTTGCCGCGCTTATCGGCGTGTTGTGCGATAGCCGCATCGGCAACGCGCTGGTAATCAACACCAGCGGGCTCGAACTGATCGGCGCTTGAGGGGATATGCATAAAAGTGTCCTTAACCACCTAGTTGGCGACAAGTCGCCGTTGCTTATATGTGTTTCTTTGCATATTATTGTTGTGTCTATAACCGTAATCTACAAAGGTATAGGCAAGATATCAATAGGTTTAAGTTTGCATATGGGTGTAGAAAATATGTTTTTGTTTGCATATTTGGCCGTGGCAAGCACTACGTTGAAAGAGGTTCAAACTGAAAGCAAGAATCCAATCTGAGTGGGTGCTTGAAAACCCAAGTGGTGGCGTACTGTATTTAGGCGAAGTACTGAAACTATTGTCCGCTATTGATACGCTGGGCAATATTAGTGCAGCCGCTAAAGCCAGTGCTTTATCTTATCGTCATGCGTGGGGGGTTATTCGTGCTGCTGAAGAGCAGTTGCATGCCTCGTTAATTGAAACCACGCGTGGGCAAGGTACGTCTCTAACTGAGTTCGCTAAGCGTTTGCTGTGGGCGAACCGTCGGGTGCATGCGCGCTTAACGCCTACACTTGAAAGCATGGCGTCTGAGTTACAGGAAGAGTTGTTGCGTTTATATAACGAACAACCCCAAAACTTACGTATTCATGCCAGTCATGGTTTTGCTGTGGAAGGCTTGATTCGCTTAGCTACCGACAAACAGTACTTGCCGCTAGAGTTACGTTATCGCACAGCGATTGAGGCCTTAGGGTCTTTAGTGCGACGCGAGTGTGATTTAGCCGGCTTTCAGGTGCCAATTGGTAAGTATCAAGATCAAGCAGTGCGCCGGTACATGGAATGGCTGAATCCCGATCAACACCGCTTAATTTATTTAAGTAATCGCAGTACGGGCTTATTTGTGCAGCAAGGCAACCCCCGTGGAGTACGTTCGGTAGCCGATTTAGTGCGCCCTGATGTGCGTTTTGTTAACCGCCAAGTGGGTTCAAGCACACGATACTTGCTGGACTTAATTCTTGAAGACCTAAAGTTGAACTCTGCCAATATTCACGGCTTTGATAGTACTGAACTAACGCATATGGCGGTAGCGGCACTGGTGGCCAGTGACATGGCTGATGTTGGTTTTGGGGTGGAAACGGCAGCCTGGCGTTGCGGTTTAGATTACTTGCCGTTGGCGCAAGAGCGTTACTTCATCGCGCTGCATAAGGATTTGGTTGATTCCGAGCCAGTACAACGCTTTTTGGAACTTATCACAGGCGATGAATATCAATTGTATATGAGCCAATTAGTTGGGTATTCGGCTGAGCAAAATGGCGCAATCATGACCTTGGAAGAGGCTTTTGAACGTATTCCTGACTATTCAAGTATATGATGGATACATAATCACCTTAACTTGGCTCCGTCTACCACGGAGGGGTTATGAGCAATAAACAGTTTTCAACAAAGGAGCAAAGCGGTTTGACTAAAGCGCGTCCTCGAGTAATTCCTGTCGCGTCGCAGGGTCTGGGTGACCGTTTAGGTCGGCCTTTGCGAGACTTACGCATTTCGGTCACCGATAAATGCAACTTCCGATGTACGTACTGTATGCCGCGAGAAGTGTTTGGCGCTGATTACGAGTTCTTGGCTCAACAGCAGCTGCTTAGCTTTGAAGAAATTACGCGCATGGCAAAATTGGGCGTAAACATGGGTGTGCAGAAAATCCGTTTAACTGGCGGTGAGCCGCTGTTACGTCGCCATATCGAAGACTTAATCGCAATGTTGGCCGAACTGCGCACACCCGAAGGCAAGCCGGTAGAATTGGCCATGACCACTAACGGAACCTTATTAGCGAAAAAAGCGAAGGCGTTGAAGCAAGCTGGGCTGCATCGCGTCACCGTCAGTTTAGATGCACTAGAGAACGATCGTTTTGCTAACTTAAGCGACAGCAAAGTGTCAGTGGAAACGGTTTTGGAAGGCATTGAGACGGCACACGCTGCGGGGCTTAGCCCTGTTAAAGTGAACATGGTGGTACGTAAGGGCTTAAACGACGACCAAATTGTGCCCATGGCACGTTACTTCCGTGGCACCCCTCATATTCTGCGTTTCATCGAGTACATGGATGTGGGCAATACCAACGGCTGGAACCTGCAAGAAGTGATCACCGGCGAAGAAATTTGTGCTGCGATTCATGAGCATTTCCCGCTTGAGCCACTGGACGCAAATTATGTGGGTGAAGTGGCTGGCCGCCACCGTTACGTTGATGGACAAGGTGAAATCGGCGTTATCACCAGTGTGTCACGCCCATTCTGTGGTGACTGTACGCGCATGCGTTTATCGCCTGAAGGCCAACTGTTCTTATGCTTGTTTGGCTCTAAAGGCTACGATGTGCGCAGCTTATTGCGTTCGGGGGCGACCGATGACGAGATTGCTGGTTTTGTAGCAGGTACATGGCGTCAGCGAGGCGACCGCTATTCTGAAATTCGTGGCGACCAAACCCAAGCTCGCCATAAAGTCGAGATGAGTCACATTGGCGGATAATGGTGGTGGCATCAATTAGCGGCTTAATTTTGGCTGGTGGGCAGTCTAGGCGTTTGCAAGAACTGGGGCCCGTGGACAAAGGTCTGCTGGAATTAGCTGGCCAGCCATTGGTTCAGCGAGCAGTTAATGCTTTAAGCCCTTATGTGTCGCAGGTGTGGATTAGTGCGAATCAGAACATAGAACAGTATGCTCATTACGGGCAGGTACTGGCCGACGATAGCAGCTTGGGTAGTTGGCAAGGCCCTTTGGTGGGTATTTTAACGGCACTGGAACGCAGTTCAGACGAGTGGCTGATGTGTTTGCCGGTAGACAGCCCCTTTGTTCCCAACCATTTAATACCGACGTTAATGCAGGCTGCGATGCAGCATCCTGATAAGAAGGCTTTTTACGTTCGGGCAGAGCGTGTGCACCCATTGTGTTTGCTCATTCATCATTCGGCGGCTCCTGCTTTACGTGCATATTTAGAAGCAGGCGAGCGCCGCGTACAAACATGGTTAAAGCAAATTGATGCGCAGGCGGTGGATTTTGGCACTGAGGCTGAAACGCAGTTTGCAAATATTAACAGCGTGCAAGATTGGCAGCAGGCGCAACAGCGCTGGGCAAATGTTATGCGTTAACGTGTTTTCGATTGAATGTGAAAAGGCCACAGCTGATGTTAGCTGTGGCCTTTTTTGTATGCGTGTGTTGTTCTAACTAAGTTGGGTTTTTTACCACGAGGTAAGCGAGTTAATAACCCCAAATACTGAAGTCGTAGTAGGCAACTTTCGCGCCATTTGAGGTGACTTCGTTGGCAGGCAAGCGTGCCAAACCGGTGGCCCATGCTAAGGAGCTTAAAATATTAGAGCCTTGCAGGGCGTGAGGGCTAAGCAATAAACCACCGTCATTGCCGCTGGCCTGTACACGTAAAAACTCTTCGCGATCATCGCGATAGTTTTTCTGGCTGTTCAACATGCCTTGTAGTACGCGCGGTAGTACAACGCTACGGCCTTGCAAGGTGCGCACAAGCGGGCTGACCATTAGGGTGAATACTGCGTAGGCAGAAACAGGGTTACCCGGTAGTCCCACAATGGGTGTGTTGTTAACCGTTGCTAAGGCCACGGGTTTGCCAGGTTTCATGCGCACACGCCACATTTGCATATCACCCCCTAGTTCGGCGATGGCGGGTTTCACCAGATCTTTATCACCCACCGATACGCCGCCCACGGTTAACACTACATCACAGCTGCTGGTCAGTTCGTTAATCGCTGTCTTGATTTCTTCCAGTGTGTCGGGTGCATGCACAACGTGAGCCACGTGTGTTTGCAACTGCTCGCATAGCGCTGCCAACATAGCGGCGTTGGAGTTGTAAATTTGCCCTTCTTGTAGTGCGTTCCCGGGGGCTACCAGTTCGTCGCCCGTCGTAAGAATACCTACTTTAATCGTTGGGAAAACGGGTACAGTAGTAATGCCTTGCGAGGCCAGAATAGCGATTTGTGCGCTAGCTATAAGTGTGCCTTGCGTTAACACGGCAGTGCCTTCTGCCATGTCTTCACCCGCTTTACGTACATGTTGGGCCAAGCTGGGCGGTTCGTTAATTTGTAAAATATCGTCGTTTTCGGTGCAGTTTTCCTGAATGACGATGGTGTCAGCGCCTTCAGGAATTAAGCAGCCAGTGAACAAGCGGATGGCCTTTCCCGCTTCGAGTGCTGGGGGTGTTTGGCCCGCGTACACACGCGCTTGAACGGGAAAGCGTGCTGTTTCATGGTAGTCGGCAAAACGAATGGCATAGCCATCCATAGCACTGTTATCGGCGGGTGGAATATTGATGCTGGCTTTGATGTCTTCGGCCAGCACACGCCCACGAGCTTGATTTAGGGGTACGTGCTCGGATTCGGTAGGCCGTGCTCCGGCTTCAATGAGTTTCTGCTGGGCAAGATCAAAGTCGAGTAAGGTCATAAGCGTCGGTAGTAAGAAAACGGTTCAAAATTAAGCGCAGCTTTCAGCAAAGTTGCATGGCTTATGCTGGCTATTGAGTTGTTCGTGTAGTATTTTTTCCCACGCTAATCGGCATGCGCCGGTAGAGCCGGGCAGACAAAAAATAAAATGCCGAGA
>DATGRU010000248.1:0-13585 GCA_035303295.1 Paenalcaligenes sp. | reverse complement strand
GCAAGCTCGCCTAACCGAGGCAAACACGCAGGATATGCTGCGTGAAGTGCGCATGGCCTTACTCGAGGCCGACGTGTCGCTGCCGGTGGTGCGAGACTTTATTTCTAAAGTGAAAGAACAGGCTCTGGGTAGCGAGGTTGCCGATTCGTTGAACCCGGGTCAGGCCTTGGTCGGGGTGGTTCACACCGAGCTTACAAGCTTGATGGGGGCCGATTTAGGGCCCGAGGCGTCCGAGTTGTCCTTGGCAACACAGCCACCTGCGATTATTTTAATGGCGGGTTTGCAGGGGGCGGGTAAAACCACCACCACGGCAAAATTAGCGAAATGGTTGAACGAAGGCGGCCACACACAAAACGGCCGTAAATCCGGTAAGAAAAAAGTACTGGTGGTCAGTGCCGACGTTTATCGTCCAGCAGCGATCGAGCAGCTAAAAACGGTAGCAGGGCAGGCTGGGGTCGATTTTCTGCCATCGGATACCTCAGAAAAACCCGTTGCCATCGCAGCACGCGCTTTAGAACATGCTAAGCGCCATCATTACGATGTACTTATCGTGGATACGGCAGGTCGCTTGGGTGTTGATGAAGCGATGATGCAAGAGATTCAACAGTTGCATCAGTCGTTGAATCCAATCGAGACCTTATTTGTGGTGGATGCCATGCAAGGTCAAGACGCGGTCAACGTGGCTAAGGCCTTTGGCGAGGCGCTGCCTTTAACGGGTGTGGTGCTTACTAAATTAGACGGTGATGCGCGCGGGGGTGCTGCCTTATCGGTGCGTCATATTACCGGCAAGCCTCTGAAGTTCGTAGGGGTATCGGAAAAGCTAGAGGGGTTAGAGCCTTTTCACCCTGAACGCATGGCGCAGCGTATTCTGGGCATGGGCGACATTGTTTCGCTGGTCGAACAAGCACAGCGCAATATCGATGTAGCCGAAGCCGAGAAAATGGCGAAAAAAATCAAAGCTGGTGACCGCTTTGATTTGAACGATTTTCGTGATCAGTTGCAGCAGGTTAAGAAGATGGGCGATATGGGCTCGTTGCTGAAAAAGCTACCTGCTCAGTTCGCTCAAGCGGCCGAACAAATTCAAGGCGGTGAGGCCGAGAAGCAATTGCGGCGCACTGAAGGTATTTTAAGTTCGATGACCCCGCTTGAGCGCGCTAAACCTGAATTGCTTAAGGCCTCGCGTAAACGCCGTATTGCCGCCGGATCAGGGGTGTCGGTACAAGAGGTTAACCGCCTGTTGTCCCAGTACGATCAAATGCAAGGCATGATGAAGAAAATGAAGGGCGGCGGCATGGCCAAAATGATGCGCTCGATGGCAGGTATGGGCGGCGGTGGTGGCTTTGGCGGTCTTGGCGCAGGCCTTGGTGGCATGATGGGCCGCGGTGCGGGCCGTAAAAGCACTAAGGGCTCGCGTAAACGTCGTTAGAGTTTAGAGTGTAGGAATCGTAAAACGGTATGGCAACGTAGCTGCCATACCGTTTTTTTGTTTAAGTGATTGCTAAGAAAGGGCTTAGCGAGACTGCCCTACGATGCTTTTCAGAATCGAGGCGCCCAGTGTGTATTTTGGGTCAACCATATTACCTAAACGTACACGACCAGCTTGGGTAAGCAACATGTAGGCTTCAATTTCGTCAAAGCCAAAGTCTGCAGCTAACCAACGTACTAAATCGCAATAGGCTCGACGGGCAGCATCTTCCATGGGGCGTGCCGAGCCTAAACTCATGTAGAAGGTTTCATTCTCTAGGCGTGGGTTGGTGAGCTTCATGTTTTTAATCAGGTCTACTTGTATTGTGGTCGTGGTCGGGTGTTCGATGGCCACACCGCACAGTTCACCATCCCCTTGGGCAGCATGGCAGTCACCTAAATATAAATAGGCACCTTTAGTCTGCACGGGTAAATACAAAATAGCCCCCGGTGCTACATCGGGAATATCCATGTTGCCACCGTAGTAGTCGGGCACTAGGGCACTAATGGCTTCAATCTCAGGTGCTACGCCAATGGAACCAATAAAGGGTTCGTAGGGAAGACTAATGGAGTCACTCCAGCGCACGCCGGTTTCTACATCCACATCCACTTTACGTACGCGTTCGGGCACAGGCTCATTTAAGATGGCCGTGTCAGCCGTGCCGACCAGCCCGCCAAAACCATTAATAATGGCAGTTGTGCCTCGGGGCTGCGGGCCGCGCGGCACGATTTCTTTAATCAGCACCGCTAGGCAATCGCCTTTTTCAGCACCTTCTACATAAATGGGGCCGTTTTGCGGGTTAAGGTAGGGAAAATTGAGCTTTTCCGCAGGAATACATTCCGGCGTTTCTAATAAGCCCTCAAATGCGTCGAGGGTATCCACCGTTAGCACCGCACCGGGCTCAACATGGATAATCGGATCTACGTAGGTTCCGTATAAATAATGATATTTACCCTGACGTGCTTCATCAATGCGGTGTTCTGATAGTGCCTTGCCGCCCGCTACGCCTTTACGGGCCATCAGTGATGTGTCGAACCAAGACATATGTGCTCCTTTGAGTGAATTATGCTGATCGTGAGAAGATCAGATGGACAGACACCGTTTAACAACGGCTGGATCATGTAATTGGGATGGGCTTAGCTCTTCGGTGAATTGACCTTTGTCCATGACGTAGCAACGTTGGGCCATGGATTGAATCATTTCCAAATTTTGCTCAACAAAGACCACGGTTAAGCCTTGGCTTTGGTTCAGTGTCACCATTAGGCGAGCGATATCTTTCACAATCGAGGGCTGAATGCCTTCAGAGGGCTCATCCAACAAAATTAAGGAAGGCGAGCCAATCAAAACGCGGCCAATGGCTAATTGCTGTTGTTGCCCGCCTGATAAGGTGCCGGCCGCTTGCTTACGCCGCTCAGCCAGAATAGGGAAATAGCTATAGATTTCGTCGTACTTTTCTGGCGCTACCTTTTGTCCTAATGACTCGCCAACTTGCAGGTTTTCTTCTACGGTCATGCGCGGAAATACATCCCTACCTTGGGGAACGTACCCTACCCCTAATCGTGCTCGTTTAAAAGAAGGCAGTTGAGAGATGGGGGAGCCGTCTAGTTTGATATCGCCTTTGCTAACGGGCAGTAGGCCGATTAGGCTTTTCATCAGCGTGGATTTACCCACACCGTTACGACCAATGACGGCGAGTATTTCGCCCGGCTTAACGTCTAGATTGACACCTTGCAGAACGGGCTTTGAGCCATAGCCAGTATGTAGGTTTTGGGTTTGTAGAAGCAAAGAATTAGACATGCGCTTTCCCCAGATAAATTTCAATCACTCGCTCGTCATTTTCAATGTCGGCGATGGTGCCGCTGGCAAACACTTTTCCGTAATTCAGGACCGTGACTTGGTCAGCGATTTGCCGTACAAACGCCATGTCGTGTTCCACGGCAAGTACGGTCACGCCTTCTTTGTTCAGGTCTAGAATCATTTGGCCTGTTTGGAAGGTTTCATCTGGAGTCATGCCCGCGGTCGGCTCGTCGAGCATCAGCAGTTTTGGCTCTAGGCTTAGGGCCATACCGATCTCTAGCCATTGCTTTTGGCCGTGGCTTAAGTTCTTAGCCAGTTGCTCGGCATGTTCGGCTAGATGTAGGAATGGAAGTAGCCGGTTTACATGGGCCTGTACCTCTTGCACGTTGGTGTAGCGGCGTTGTAGCGCGACGATTAGGTTGTGTTCTACGGTCATTTCTGGGAAAACACCGGGAACCTGAAATTTCACGCTGATGCCACGACCGATGCGACGATACGAAGGCTCACGGGTGATGTCGACACCATCGAAGATAATGTTGCCGCTATTTGGGGTGATTTCACCTAGAATTAGTTTGAAGAAGGTACTTTTACCGGCTCCGTTGGGCCCTACTAGGCAATGTACCTCCCCTCGTTTTAAGGCGAAATCCACATTGCCTGTTACGTGCAGGCCGCCAAACCATTTGTTCAGTTGATGTGTCTCAAGTAAGTTCATGTGGGCCTCTTCTAGGATTGTGGCGCGGGGTTACGTGTGGCTTTGCGACGGCTTAGGAGCTGGCCTAAGCTTAAGAAGATGCCATTGGGGGCGATTAGTACGGTTAGGGTTAGCAAGGCACCCATAGCAACCAAGGCGTACTGGCTGCCATAAATGGTGAGTGTTTGAAAACCGACCAGTACCACCAAGGAGCCTAATAGCGTTGCTGTCAGGTCGCTGCGGCCACTGACAGCTACCCATATCACCGGCAACGCAGCAGCAGTCATGCCCATATTGGATGGCGTGATGTATTGTCCCCATGACACATACAGCACGCCGCTAAATCCAGCCAATACGCTGCCAATAACGAAGGCACCCAATTGGTATTTGCGGATGTCGTAGCCCAGCATTTCTGCTCGAAGTGGGTTGTCTCGTGCCGCAACTAACACGTTACCGAAACGGCTGTTCACCAATATACGTAAGCCAAGGTAGACCAGAATAAGTAGGCTTAGGGTGATGTAGTACAGGGTTACATCGGCATACAGCACAATGTCTTGCCCAAACCAAGGGATGGTTAAGGGCGGCATGCCGCTCATGCCGTTAAAACCGTTAAGTCGGGCTTTGCCGATCATCCACTCTGGCCCTGCAGTTTGCGCCATGAATCGCTCTAGCACCAAGGTGACCGAGAGGGTGACAATACCCAGAAACACACCGGCAATGCGTCCGAAAAACATGAAATAACCCAGTACGGCGGCAAACAGGGCACTGACGCCTAAACCGAGTAACAAAGCGAGCCATGTCAAACCGTATTCGGCACCGATGTTGATGCTTAAGATGGCGTAGGCATAGCCGCTAATGCCAAAGAAAGCAGTTTGGCCAAAGCTAAGAATGCCACCGTAGCCCCAAATTAGGCTTAGGCCTAAAGCCATGAATACCCAGTTGAAGAAGTAGACGTTATTGCCGACGTCGTAGCCGTCTGCGAAAAGCGGGTAAATAAAGGCCAGTAGGGCGAGTACGCCTGCTGTGGACCAAAAGGATTTGCCACGGCCCATGGTTTGGGGGCCTTCAAGCAGACTGAACAGATTGGATAGTTTCATGGGTTTACTTCCTCGTCTTCAGTAGCCAGCCAGAAATGCCGTTAGGCAAGACACGAATCACGATAATGACGGTGACGAGCATGCCGATGTGGCCGAACATTTGTCCTTTCCACGAGGTCAGGCCTGCTTTCATTACGCCCAGTACTGCAGCGGCTGGTGCGGTACCTAAAAAGATGTCTGCTCCACCAATCACCACCGTGACAAAGGCGTCGACAACAAAAGAGCTTCCCAGCGTGGGTACTAACGTCATGGTGGGTGCATACAGAGCGCCCGCTAAACCGGCCAAGGCCGCCCCGATGCCGAAGGTAAAGGAGTACATTAGGCTGGTGTTCACACCCAAAGCGTTCGCCATGTGGGGAAGTTGAATAGTGGCTCGGGCTAACACCCCAAAGCGGGTGAAGCGGAATATTAAGTAGAGGGCGACGAGAAGGCCGATAGCGGTAGCCATCAGCGCGACACGGTACTCAGAATAGGAGTAGCTGCCGATACTGAAGCTGCCCAACGGTGTGCCTGTGCCTTGCATGGTGGAGCCCAGAACGATAAGCGTGCCTTGGGTCACAATCAGGCTTAAGCCCCATGTGGCCACAATGGTGTCCAACGGGCGGTGATATAAGTGCCGGATAACAAGCCGCTCGATCACCATGCCTGCTAGGCCAGCGGCCAGCGCACCGGTGGCGACAGCCAACACAAATGGCATACCCGACTTGATGGCGTAGGTGGAAACATAAGCGCCGCACAGAATAAATTCACCATGCGCTAAGTTAATGACGCCCATCATGCCAAAAATAATGGCTAAGCCGCATGAGGCCAGCACGAGGAAGGCAAAGGCATCCCCGGCCTGATAAAGAAAGGCGAAAGACGTGCTGAGTAATTCCATAACCGGTTCCAGATCAAATGAGCCCAGTCTCTGCGGTAGGGTGCAGCCAGCCATTGCCCTTCTTTAAAGAAGGGCAATAGACTTTTGCAATGAAGTTGGCGCAGAGCCTAGAGGTGTTTTATTTCTTAAGGGAAGGGTTATCTGACGGTGTGTACTGCGCGTACGGATCGTCTTGAGTTAGGTCGCAACCCACTTCACCCAGCCAATATGGCTCCACGTTTTCCCAAACGTGAGGGAAGCTAACCGAGTGATCGTCCTCTACACGAGCCAAGTAAATGGTGTGAGATACGTGTTGGCTTTTTGGATCGATACACACGCGGCCTTCGGGCGCATCCACGCACACGTCACCTTCGGCGATGACCTTACGTAAATCCCCTTTGTTGGTTGAGCCATTCGCACGCTCCACCATTTGCTTATAGAGGTACACGGCATGGTAGGAGTTTTCAGCTTCCTGATTAATGTAGGGTTCGTTGGGGTGGATGGCATGCCACTTTTCCACAAAAGCCTTGGCTTCGGGCGTATCAATCTCTTGAATAAAGTTAGTGGTAACGTACATGCCCGCCAAGCTTGGGGCTTTGAAGCGCTTATGCTCGTAACCTTGCCCAACGTTGACCGACGATGCCATAGGCAGTTTTAGGTTCGCGGCTAAGGCTTGCTCGTAGTACGAGGCTTGGGCGGTTCCCACTAACAAGGTCACAACAAAATCAGGCTTAGTGCGTTGAATATTTTGGATGTTGTTAGAGAATTGAGAGACGCCGATAGGAATAAAGTCTTCACCGACTACTTCACCCCCTTCTTGGGCCACAAAGTGGCGTACCCATTCAGCGGAAATTTGGCCGAAGTTGTAATCAGCCGCCAAAATGTAGACGCGCTTGCCGTATTTTTCCATGAGCCACGGAATAAGCGTCGAGAATTGTTGCTCCGGTACGGCACCGGTAATGACCATATTGGCATCGCACACACCGCCTTCATACTGGTTGTTGTAGAAGGCAAAACCATCGAATTGCTTCACGATAGGGCGATAGGCTTCACGTGCGGCGCTACTAAACCCTGAAAACACCACATCCACTTTGTCGCGTTGCAGTACGCGGCGCATCATTTCTTGATGGCGCGTGTTGTCAGACTGGGTATCGTAAACAACCAACTCCAGTTTGCGGCCAGCAATACCGCCGTCGGCGTTAATTTCGTCGGCCGCCATTTGAATGGCGCGCACCTTAGCAATAGTGGGTACTACAAACTCACCTGATTGATCCTCCAACACCCCCAGTTTAATCGGGTCGTTATTGGCATAGGCGATGTTACCTACCGTCATCGCGCTAAGTAGTGCAGTGGTGAACCATAGCTTCTTCATCGTAGTCTCCTCTTATAAACGCGAAGTTTATTTTTGAATGGTTGACGTGTAATGCACGGCGCAGTGTGGCGCGCCAGTTAAGGTCTTAGGCTAAGCGTCCATGGGTTGGTCCTTGTGGGCCTTCCTAAGCAGAAAGCGAATCCAGTGAGCGAGCTTGTTGCTCAACTACTTTTCTCGCAAAGCTTTCAATGGTGGTTTGTTCGTGCATGCTTTGGCGTCGTAGCATGTCGTAAGCACGGTCATCGTCCACCGCAAAATGTTCCATCAGGAGGGTCACGGCTTTGATGACATAACGTCGGCCGTGGCGTCGGTCTTCTAAATCGGCAATTTTTTGAGCTAAGGCAATGCGTTCGTGGTGTACGTTCACTGCCATAAACAAGGTTGAAAACACCGTATCAATGTGAATTGGCTTTTTAATAAAGGTGGTGGCGCCATTTGTCATCAGGCGTCCCAAGCGACTGGGCGCTTCACTGCCCACCATTCCAATCACTGGCACCAAAGGTAGGGTCGTGTTGGGGTAGGCGGGTAAGTGCAAGGGCTCACTTAAATCGCCATCCAGAAAAATCACATCCTCGCTGGCTTGCAGCTCGTACTCGTCAAAGCACAAGGCGCTAGGTTTATCTTCGACGCGACGTAGCTCTACACCCATTCGCATAAGGGTGCTGTGCAGGCGCTCAACACACTCTTTACTGGATGAGATGATGGTGGCCTTACGGCGAGAAAAACTCTTAATGCGAGGTTGAATAGTCATGGCACATGATCTCCAATAGCATGACCGGCGAACAAAGTTTCAGTTGGTGGCTCAACAAGGTAGGGATCAGGGCGAACAGGCGCACTCGCTTGCGCGACGATTTGAAATTCGCCTGAATGCGTAGACAAACCAATGCGGGGCGTTAAGTAGCTATGAAAGTTAACTTTGTCTAAATAGACAGGCCCCTGTGGCGCTTGAAAATACTGTTCACACGCTGCAGCGCGCACGGCGTTAATGTCATTCGCATCGGCATCTTTTAACGCGCCGGCTAATAAGTGCATGGCGATATAAGCCGCCTCTACTTCGACAGGGGGTAAGGAGGCGCGAGGGAATTTGCGTGTGTACGCCTCCACAAAGCGTTTGTTCTCGGGTGTGTCGACACTGGAAAAGTAAACGCTGGAACTATAGTGACCATCCCGCGCGTTAGGGCCAATGCCTTGTAGGTCAGCCTCAGAAAGGTTGCAGCTGACAATGGGGTAGTGCTGCGTTTGGGCAATGCCGCGATGATGGCAGGCAGCCCGAAAAGCGCGGAAAAAATGATAGCTAGATTCTCCGATTAACGAGTTCAGAATCAGTTTTGGTTTTAGTGCAAAGATCTCGGCAATGGCATCATCCATATCCATGCCACCCACAGGTTGGTATCGTTCGGCTAAAACCCGCCCACCAATACGGGTGAACTCTTCATTAAAAACGCGATTGCTTTCCCACGACCAAATGTAGTCCGAGCCGACGCAGTAGGCTGTATTCCCAAAACGAGACGCCGCAAAATCAACCAGTGGATAGATGTGATGGTTGGGGGCGGTGCCGGTGTAAATGGCATGATCGGTAGTCTCAAAGCCTTCGTAATGCGCCGGGAACCACAGCAGCGCTTCATACTTTTCAAACAGCGGCAAAATGATTTTGCGACTGGATGAGGTATAGCAACCGATGACATGACGTACACCTGAACGCAGAAGGTCCCGCGTTTGTTGGTAATACAGTTCGTTATCACCCTTGGGGTCGCAGCATACAACGTCAAAATCAAGCTCATCATCACGAGCCCGTAGCTCGTCCAATGCAAGCATGACACCGTACCAAGCTGTAATGCCTACTGTGGCATAAGGCCCAGTGGTGGAAGCGATGACGCCGATGCGTACTGTTTTTCTTGCCATAGTATCTCTACGAGTAGAAAACAAAAAAGGCCAACAGCGTAAAAACGCTGTTGGCCTTTTTGCCTGAACTAATCTGTTTTTTTAAGTATGCCGTATCGACTTGCTTCAGGAGCTTAGGCAGCATTGCCTGCGATACATGAGATGTATGTTAGCTGAAATTTCAGTTTAGGCAATTCTTTCTAATTGGTGTTTTCCCTGCTCTAGGGAAAGTACTTAGGAACTTAGCCCCCTCCGACTGCCACCACAATTTCTAGTTGGTCGCCGTCGGCTAACTCATGGGTTTCATGCTGGCTTTTGGGAACGATATCACCGTTCAGTTCCACAGCAATACGCTTGCCGGCATAGCCGAGTTCGTTGAGCAGATCGAGTACAGTGTAGGGCACGCGGGGAACTGCCCGCGTCTCGCCGTTTAGCATGATATTCATCGTATTTTCCGAAAGTGTTGGATAGAGGTGTTGGCTAGTACCTTAGCTTAAACACGCTCAAAGATCACGTCCCAGACGCCATGTCCCAGCCGTAAACCACGTGCTTCGAATTTGGTTAATGGGCGGTAGTCGGGGCGTTCAGCAAAACCATCAAAACGATTCTTCAGTAACGGCTCGGCACTGAGTACGTCCAGCATCTGGTGGGCATAATGTTCCCAGTCGGTTGCGCAATGAATATAGCCCCCCGGTTGTAGGCGGCTAGCTAGCAATTGAACGAAGGGGCTTTGTACTAAGCGTCGTTTATGATGACGTTTTTTAGGCCATGGGTCAGGAAAATAAATGTGCACCCCAGATAGGCTTGACTCGGGAATCATGTCGCGCACAACTTCAACAGCATCATGTTGAATGATACGAATGTTGCTAACCTCATGCTCGTCGATGCGTTTTAATAAAGCACCCACACCCGCATTAAACACTTCGACCCCAAGGAGGTTGTCTTCAGGACGGCTTTGAGCAATTTTCAGGGTGGTTTCGCCCATACCGAAGCCAATTTCCAGAATAACGGGGGCGTCTCGGTTGAACGCACGCGCAAAATCGAGATGGCGTGGTGCATACTCTACACCCCACTGCGGCAGCAGGCGTTCTATGGCATCTTGCTGGCTTGGCGTAAAGTGTGAGCGACGATGCACGAAGCTTTTAATATGACTGGTGCGACGTGAAACGTCGTCAGGTTGGTTTTCGGTACTCATAACGTATGAAGCAATAAAACCCTTGTTCAATCGCTAGAACAAGGGAAAAGGTAGTGTGTCGTGGTGACGTAGAGGCTGCGGCGCAGGTAACAGCAACTGCAAAAATGCTTTTCTACTGAATCGTTGCAGCGTTATACTTTATTATCGCAACAAACGCACGTTCGTGCGCGCTAATTATCATAATAAAACGCCGTAGCGGGTGTATCTCAATGGTAGAGAAGCTGCTTCCCAAGCAGAAGACGAGGGTTCGATTCCCTTCACCCGCTCCACTTTTGTGGTGTCGTTGGAATGCTGTTGCTCTTATGCGAATTGTGGGCATCTTAGTGTAGTGGCTGGTTCTTGAGCCATTCCCATGGCACTATACCCTGCATGCAAAAAGATCTTTTTGGCGATGCCATCCCTCAGCAATCTGCTACAAAGTCCGCTGTTTCCTCCAGACGAAAAATTAACAAAATTAGCCTTGCCCCCTCTGCCTTGGAGCTGGGCGGTCTGGCCGCGCAGCTTCCTGAGACGCTGCGCTTTGGTGTCTCTACCTGGTCCTATCCCGGCTGGGAAGGTTTGGTCTGGGGCGGTGAGTACGAGCCCAGCATTTTGTCTAAGCATGGTCTAGAGGCCTATCACCAGCATCCCTTGATGCGTACGGTTTGTGTAGACCGCACCTTTTGGCGTCCTTTGACAGTGACGCAGTACGCCGCCTATGCCGCGCAGGTAGATGAGGATTTCCGCTTTGTCGTGAAATGCCCGTCCCTGATTACGGATGCGCAGGTTCGAGACGAACAGGGGAAAGTGCGCACGGCTAATCCAGATTTTCTGAGTATGCAGTTGGCCGTGGAGCAGTTCGTAAAGCCTGCGGTGGACGGCTTGCGGGCGAAGCTTGGGGTGCTGGTGTTTCAATTAAGTCCATTGTCTTGGGGCTGGTTGAATCGTCCGGCAGAGTTACTGGAGAAATTAGGGCAAATGCTGGCTGCAGCACGGGAGGCCCTGCCTCAGGGCTCGCCAGTGATTCTGGCGGTCGAGGTTCGAGATCCCGAGCTGTTGACCCAAGGTTTGGTTGATACGCTTAAGGCTAATGGCGCTACGTTTTGTTTGGGTTTGCACGGCAAGATGCCACCTATAGAGGATCAGTTACCTCTCTTGCGAGCCCTGTGGCCGGGGCCGCTGGTGTGCCGCTGGAACCTGAATCGGACGTTCGGTGCGTATGGGTACGCGGATGCTCAGAAGAAACACACGCCCTTTGATGCCATCGTCAGCGAGGACTTGCATACTCGCCGTGTTCTGGCTCGTACAATTCGCGGGATTACGGGGGCGGGTCAAGCCGCCTACGTGACGATCAGCAATGATGCTGAGGGCTGTGCGCCACTGTCTATTCAGTGGCTGGCTCAAGAGATTACGGCTTGAACCCCGGTGCGTCGTCCTAACTGTTCTATTCGGATGCTGCCTGATTATCTGTGTGGTTTTACGCAGTCATTGTGTACTATTAGCGGTTTTCTACTTATCAATAAGGGCGACATGCATATTGCCGATAGTTGGCACCATCAGATGAGTGCACGGATGCAGAGCTGGGTGACCACGTCATGAGTATGATTAAGACGACTGCAGGGGGAGCCATTCCAGCTTGGCTACGGGGTGGCGCAATGCTGGCGGTGACAGCGATGGCGTGGGGCGGCATGTTTGCAGTGATGAAGCCGATGCTGGTTGAAATCGACCCTTTTACGTTGACGCTGGTACGTTTTGGATTCGCCGTACCGATTCTTCTAGTGCTGCTGTTGTTGGTAGAAGGGAAAAAATCGTTGTCATTCGATGGTAAGGTCTTGCGTCTGTGGTGGCTGGGTACACTGGCCTTTCCCGGATTTGGTCTGATGACGGTTCTGGGCCTGTCTTTTACCCAACCCGAGCATGCCGCTGTGATCCCCGCGCTGATGCCTTTGATCAGTATTGTGGTTATCTCGATGCGTACCCGTTCCCGACCCAAGCCGTACGCACTGACCGCGGTGACATTGGGCCTTGTAGGGGTGGTGTTGGTGGTGACGCGCGGTAATCCTAGTCTATTGCTGCAGGGAGGTGCCGGCTTTGGAGAGATGCTGGTGCTATTCGGTGCAACCTGTTGGGTGATCTATACGCTAGGTGCTGCGGAGTTTCCCAGTTGGTCGGGGCTGCGCTTCACCACGATCACTTTGATGTGGGGAACATTCAGCGTCGTGTTGATCGAGATCTTCGTGCTAGCAACGGGGTTTGTTCCGATTCCACGTATGACCAGCTTGTTGAGCGCAGCACCGTCGTTTGCCTATTTGGTGCTTGCTGCATCGGTCATGGGTTTTATTTTCTGGAATGCCGGCATGCAGGTATTGCAGCCGGCTCGTGGTGTATTGTTCATCAATCTGGTACCGGTAACGGCCTTTGCTGTTGCGTTAGTAGGCGGGCACACTCCCACAGGGTGGGAGTTCGGTGGTGTTGCGCTCGTCATTACGGCGCTTGTCGTTAACAGCTTGGCATCTGGCGTGGCGCGGAAACCTAGTCCACTTACGCAGCAACCTGAATGACCGGTTTTCTTGTGAACGTTATACGTTACGCCGACGCCAGCTCGGCCCGAACAATGTCTGCACCGGCACGTAGAGCATTTAATTTATTTCGTGCGATTTGACGAGATAAAGGGGCCATGCCGCAATTCGTGGCAGGGTACAACTTATCGGCATCCACAAATTTAAGCGCTTTGCGTAGGGTGTCTGCGACTTCCTCGGGCGTTTCAATGGTGTTGCTCGCCACGTCAATGGCCCCTACCATCACTTTCTTACCCCGAATGAGTTCAATCAGATCCATTGGAACATGAGAGTTGTGACATTCCAGCGAGATTATATCGATATTGGATTTTTGCAGTTTGGGGAAAATTTCTTCATATTGCCTCCACTCTGACCCTAAGGTTTTTTTCCATTCTGTATTGGCCTTGATGCCATAACCGTAGCAAATATGTACAGCGGTTTCGCACTGTAGTCCTTCAATTGCCTTTTCCAGGGTGGCAACCCCCCAGTCATTCACCTCATCAAAGAAGACATTGAATGCGGGCTCATCAAATTGGATGATATCAACCCCGGCGGCTTCTAATTCCCTGGCTTCTTGATTGAGGATTTTGGCGAATTCCCACGCCAGTTTTTCGCGGCTTTTATAGTGGCTGTCATACAGCGTGTCGATCATGGTCATGGGACCTGGCAGGGCCCATTTTATGGGCTGCCTGGT